>NZ_JAMOKT010000089.1:0-23620 GCF_023656795.1 Parabacteroides caeci | reverse complement strand
AAGCTATATCGTTATTAGTTAATAATGAATTTGATACAATACAAAGTTAACTAAAATGGTATAGCTTTTGTAGTGCTATCTCGTGCTATCCGTCTTTTCCGATTTTAAACATAGGAACTATTTATTTATTTCAAACCTATAAGAACCTGACACCAACTCTTTGGGCGTATCCGTTCCTTCTAGATACAATGTAGCGGTTGAACCGGGAGGAACCGTCACTTTATAAATTACGTTGTTGCCAACTCTCTCCCATGCAGACTTTATCAATCCGTAAGGAGAATTATAAGAGGCTTTTACATAGGTCAGTTCTTTCACGAAACGGGGTTTCAGTATCACATTCTTGAATCCAGGGTTCTGCGGATCGACATTAATTCCACCTAAGGCTTTATAAAACCATGCACCGATCTCACCATACATTATGTGATTCTGGGAATATCCCCAAGCAAGTCCGTTGTAATCCCAGTTTTCGTAAAGAGTCGTTGCTCCCTGGCGCAACCAGTTTCCCCATGAAGGATAATCCTGTTGGGTTACCATACGGAATGCCTGCTCTACATTTCCCGTTTCCGTCAATGCGTTGAGGATCGTTTTACATCCCATAATGCCGACATCCAGATGATCCTTGTCGGCACTTACACGTTTAGCTAATTGTTCTGCCACTTTCTGCGTGCATTCTTCCGGCACTATTCCCCAATACAAAGGCATACTCAACTCTGTCTGATAACCATTTGCATACATACCGGTTTCCCTGTTCAGGAACTTTTCATTAATCGCATTCTTTATTTTTTCGGCCGCCGCTTTATAATGTTCATAATCCTTTTCGAAACCAAACAATTTGGCCGTACGGGAAACGATGTCTGCATTTTTGTAATGATAAATAGAAGCTGTCAGTTCCTTATCTGCAACCGACTTATGAGGAACCCAGTCACCCAGACAGTAATCTCCGATCAACCCTTCCGGATACTTATTCAGCCAATAATCCGTATGCATCTTCATTGCTTCATAATTATCTTTCAGGCAAGTCGGATCACCGTAAAATTCATACAGGGTCCAGGGAATAAGGGTCATCGAGCAAGTCCAGTCAGCGATATCGCCTCCCCAACCTCCGGAAGGAATGATACAACGCAGCCTACCTCCATCATACATATTATCCCGATGGTCTGCCATCCATTTTTCATACAGGGTAATTGCATCAAAACTATACAAGCCCGTTTCAATAGCCAGATGGGCATCACCTGTCCAGCCATTTTTCTCACGATGAGGACAATCGGTCGGATATCCGACCAGATTCGATAAATAAGAATAATTCGTAGCCCTCAATAATCTGTTGATCAACGTATCCGAACATTCAAAAGATCCGTTTGCCGGTGAATCCGTATGGATAAAATGAGATGTTATATTTTCTGTCGTCAGATGCAGAGGCTTATCCGAGGAGACTTCCACATATTGGAATCCTTTATAGTTAAAACGGGGTGTAAATTCGTTTTCCTTGCCGTCCAATATCAATACATCCGTCTGAAACAATTCATCTTCAGGATGAACACCATATTTCAAAGGCTCGTTTACATTTTGATAAAACTGGGTATTATTATCATCAAACAATCGTTTCCTGCGGGAATCCAGTTGTTCGCCATGACGTATTTTCACTTTTGTTCCAGGCGCACCCTTCGCCTTAAACGTCGTCACACCTGACCAGTTTTGCCCAAAGTCGTACAAGTAAAGCGTATCATTCAACTTTTTCAGATCGACAGGCTTACAATATTCCGTAGCACGAATCGGATGCATGGTCTGCGATGTTATATTTGCACTCGGCCAAACAACTTCCGTTGCGTTTTTCCAGGAAGAATCATCATAAGAGACCGTATTCCAACCTGACAGTTCTTTCCTGAAATCATAATTCTCCGCCAGATAAATTGCATTGAATGTAATCGGCCCGGCTTTAACTTTAAAATCCTTATCAGAAACCAGCACCTCTTTTGTCCCATCGGCATACGTTATATGTAGGTTCAGGCAAAAAGAAGGTCTGCTACGCCACGGAGCTTTATGGAACGACCATTCAGCTACCGGCTGATGGTTGTACCATCCATTCCCGAGAATTATCCCCACTGCATTATCTCCTTTACTTAAAAGATCGGTGACATCATATGTAACATACAATAACCGTTTGTCATAATCGGTAAAAGCCGGGTCTAAGAAATGGTCACCGACCTTACTTCCGTTGACAGACAATTCATATAATCCGGCAGCAACAATATAAGCCTTTGCAGATTCAATATCCTTATCCAACCTTATTATTTTACGAAAATAAGGGGTCTCACGGGATTCCATATCCTGCCCGTCTGAAATAAATGAACCTTTCCAGTTAGAAGGCTCCAGCATTCCGGTCTCAAAAGAAGATATTACTTTCCGGGATTTCTGCTTGTTTTTGTCCCAGACAGTAATACCCCAATAATATTTAGTAAAAGGTTCCAGGGCTTTTCCCTTATAGCAAGTCATTGTCTCTCCGTTCTTTTTTTCCTCCTGCCATACTATCTTCCGCCCTTTAGCCAGTGCGACAGAATCCTTTCCTACAGTAATCTTATAAGCCGTCTGCTTCGCTCCTTCCCTATCATCGTTCAAAAACCATGAAAAACGAGGGAGCTGACGATCAATACCCAATGGAGCTATCAGATGCTCACACTTTAAATTTACAGGCATACAACCAGAGGTTCCTTCCTGAGACCTTAACACCCGGATGTTTACGAAACATAAGAGAGCCATAATCATCATCCAATAAACATTATCTTTTCTCATCTTTAAAATGAATTTAGTTAACAAAGAATACAGATACACACCAAGCATACCTAATCCAAAAGTTATCCATATCAAAATCCCTTCAATAGACTAACCGGTCCTAATAACCCGGCATCGGTCAATGGAGTACTTTCCCTAAGCATATCAAAACGGAAAACATCATGTGTTTTCGTAAAACGCTTCTCTACCGGTAGTTTCCAGTCTCCGATCACCCGGTTTGCCCATAAATTGACTATATCTATCTCAAGTATATTTCCTGTTTCCTGTACCCAGTCAGTAATATCAATCCGCCAGGGGGAACACCACAAGGTACCCAATTCCTCCCCATTCAGACGAACGACTGCAACATGTTTAACATCCCCCAAATCAAGAATAAGTCTTTCACCCGCATGAGTCAATCCAGCTTTCTTCTTATCAAGATCAAATACTTTCCGATAAGTTGCTTTACCCGAATAATACTTAATTCCTTCCTCCTGTCTGTTTATCCAGTTGGAAAGTTTGTCAAAATGAATTTTACCCGGTCCGCCCCAAGCCTGATCAAATATAACCTGCCACGACTCACTTAAATCTCCGATCTTTTGATATTTTAAGAAGTTAAATCCATCTTTACCTGAACAGGTCACAGATATCGATTTGCGGAATACAATGAAATATGATCCATATGGAGCCAGTTCCAATGATAAACTGGTAACTCCGTCCTTTTGCATGAAAGAACCGGCCTCTTTCATTTCTCCTGTAACCGGATCCCATATCTCAGGCTGTTTTCCGGTAACCCTGAAAGAAAAGTCCCCGATCTCCGTACGCCCCGTACGATTAATCACAAAATAAATTTCCGATTCCTTATCTGTGCGGTGAATATAATCAAATTTTTCCGGTTCATTATCCTGTCCCACATAAGAAAAATCAGGTAAAATGCCGTCTTCAAGTAAGACTTCCCGAGCTGTTTTCCCCCAAATGATACGTCCTTTTCCAAATTTTCGCTCCGTACGGTTTTTCCCATCCAAGTCACCCCAAATTTCTGCAGCAATCGTCTGTACTTCCCCGTCACAATCCGGATATCCTTTAAGTTCCGCCGACCTTTTAGGAGGTGCTCCGATTACCGTTGCTCCGTCCTTTATCAGTTGTCGAAGTTTTTTGATTACCTCCGGAGACATTGCATCCGATGGATCCGACGAAACTTCCAGTTGCTGGTAATGCCCTACAGCCTTGCATATATCCTCCAGAGGTGATACGCAATTCTGAAGATATAAAAGATGATAACTCATACCATCAGGCAAAACGATCCTTCCATCTTTGACAGACATCCGCGTAAGTAAAACTTCTGCATTCGCATAATCACAATCATATCCCGGACCAAGAGTCGGTACAACATATTTAGGCGGGACCAATAGCGGCGGCCGCTCTCCCAGAAAGAAACAGACATCGCCAACAAACTTACCCTCCTGTAATAAATACTGGCAACGAGATAAATAAGAGAAAAAGGAAGAAGACTGTTCCCACCAGGTTAGATTAGGTGTAAAATGCTGCCCGGCACAAAATTCAAATCCCGGTTTTCCATCTTCCGGCGGCTGGCTCGTAGCCTGATGTAACATAAACCGGTTAATTCCTTCGCAGAAGGCATCATTTGCATAAGGCTTCAAGTCATATGGTCCCAGCGACCAGTGCGTACGGTCCTGTTCCATTTGTGTAAATGCTTCTGCCTGGGCTTCCCCCCGGCCATATATATGTGCAGCCGAAGCTGTTTGTTTCAAATTAAGTCTTGCACTTTTACGGGAATTCATTCCATCTTCCGGCAATTTATAATGTACCCAGAACTCCCCTGCCGGAATATCACAACGTCCCAGGTTTTTCAGTGCATCCTGGGGAGGTGTATCATTAGGACCTCCGGCTTCATTTCCTACATCCATTCCATTCTTATGACACAGATCATAAAAATGCCCATAAAAATTCTCTGCCACACAATCCTGTATTGTCCTGTCAAAATCTTCCCGGAAACGAGCTGAAAAGATAGAATCATGAATTGTATATCCGGCTAATACAGCCATATACGGCTTTAAGTCATATCCACGGAAACGTTTAAACTGACCCGGAAAATCCTGCGTCCATGTTAGTTTTCCACATTCCCAGCTATCCGACCACAGGTAAGCCAACTTACCGCCAGCCTGCCGGGTTTCTTCGATAATTAATTCCCCTAAATGGTCAAAATGTTCATCTAAGGCCTCCGTACTCAGATAATCTATTTCATATCCGTCTCCTCCTTCAAATGTATCCCCTTTAGGATACGCATACCATCTGCTCCAAGGATGTCCCGTCAATGTATATCCGGTCCGGAGAACCAGCCAGTCACCTTCCGGTACCTCCCAACTCAATTCACCACCAGACTTCATACGATCTGTAAGATCTATTGCAGTCCTGATATCTACCACCTTTGTTGCACGATCTACTTTAAATGCCTGAACCCATACATCATGATAATAATCGTCAACAGTTTCAGGCTGAACCAATTTCCCGGTAAAGGTCGAAGAACCAATAACAATCAGCTCACTTTGAACTACTTTTTTCATAGCCTTGTCGGGAGTAACCCAAGGTCCCATCATGGTCCAGCCTCCCGCCAGGTTAAATCCTATTTCAATATTCAAACGTTTAGCTTCCCGGACAGCATGCCGGTAAAGAGCACGCCACTCAGGACTCAGCCATTCAACACCAAATAAAGCCCCTTCCCCAGCATATCCACCCGTACATATCAGATTGACACCACTGATTCCTTTTGCCTTAAACTCTTCCAGGTCACGAGTAATAGAGCCTTCATTTACACGATTATAGAGCCACCACCAATAGACCCTTGGCTTTGCATGATCCGGTGGTGAGACAAACAGGTCACTAAGGTCACCTACTCTTTGACCTGCAACCGAATTGCAGCAAAGAAATATGACCAGTAAAAAGAAGATAAACCTTAATCCAGTATGTTTCATGGTATTTTTCTAATAAAAATATTAACAAAACAAGGAGATTGTTACAAAGAACAATCTCCTCACTACTACCTATTTATCAATATCCCGGATTCTGTTCCAGCAAATAATTGATCTGTCTTTCTCTTAACGGGAAAGCGAATACCAAACGGTTTCCCGTTACCTCAAATGCGGAAGGAAGAATCCACTGATACTTCGCCTTCATCGTCTTTCCAAATTCAGTCATTGTTTCTATAGCTTTACCCGTACGAATCAAATCTGTCCAACGATGGTTTTCAAAGGCCAGTTCATGACGCATTTCATCAGCCACATCCTCTGCTGTAACACTGGTCAGCGATTCCAATCCGGCACGGGTTCTTACCTCGTTAATATAAGGCAAAGCCTCTACATTCCGATTTTGTGCTACCAAGTTCTCTGCCAGCAACAACAATGCCCCCGCATAACGGTAAACCGGGAAGTTATCTCCAGCACGTCCAGCATACTGATAAGGAGGATGATAATACTTCCGGATGAAATAGTAGAAATTTTTTCCAGTTGTCGGAGTAAAATCCGATACCGTCTTGACCGCTTCGCAAGTAAACTGTTCAGCGTCATCTGTTTTACCTTCTGCTACAGCAATGGAAGCATCCAAACGCTTGTCACCCGGTTCGTAAGACTGGATCATCTCTTCCGTAGGAACGCACCAGCCACCGCTTGTACCTGCATAGTTCGAAAAAGTGATACCCATCAAGAAGTCATTATTACTACATTTCGGAATCAAACGCCAAGGAATATCATTATGTACACCTGCATTGGAACCATCTTCGAGATACTGCACTTCAAAAATAGACTCTTTCGAGTTTTTATTGGCTGGATTAAATACAGCTTCATAGCTATCCAAAAGACCGTAGTTCATCTGAGTGATATCTTTCAAATCCTGTTCAGCCGCTTTGTAATCACGAGTAGGCTGTGACATATAACAATAAGCACGCAACATTTTAGCAGCTCCCATCGTTGCCCGGCCACTCTGCGGGAAAGTGCTTGCAACCGGCAATCCCAAAGAGATTGCTTCCGAAACATCAGTAAGAATTTGTTTATAAACATCTTCTACCGGAGATTTAGCGGCAAAAGCTTCCGCTTCGGTAGTCACTTCCTGCAACATAAGAGGAACACCGCCCCAATGTTGTACCAAATCAAAATAATAGAACGCTCTCAGGAACAGAGCTTCTGCCCTTACCGCTTTCTTTTCTTCTTCCGTCAATTCGGAAGCATCCAGTCTACCTAAAATCGTATTTACTCTGGCAATACTAGAATAAACACCGTTATAACGGTCCGGACTCCAACCAACAGTTTCGTCATCTAAAAACAAAGCCAGTTTTTCTGTCGAGTTATAAGGACCTCTATCGCCACTATAGTAGGTATAAAATGTATTGTCTGAACGCATCTCATCCATAAATATGCCACTCAAGGCAATATTTCTCAAACCAGTATACGAAGCAACTGTAGCTTGTTCAAAATGATCTGCAGTTTTATAAAATGTTTCCGTCGTAATAGTTGTCTCAGGAGTCAGATTCAAGAAAGAGTCACTGCAAGAAGAAAGAGACAACACACTTGCCGCAAAAATATATATATTCAACTTTTTCATATTCTCATGCTCTTTAAAATTTAACATTCAAACCAATTGTATAAATTCTGGCAACAGGATATGTTGTATGATCCACTCCCTGATATAATCCGCTGGTGTTCTTGTTTACCTCCGGATTCATACCCGGATAAGAACCTACGGTAAACAGGTTTTGAGCACTTCCATAAACACGTATTCCCTTGATATAAGGATTTGATTTCATCGGAATCGTATATCCCAACGTGATATTCTTTAACGTTATGTAATTATTCTTGAATACCCAACGAGAATTGGTATATCGGAATAACTCCGTCGTACCCGTTCTTGTCCTTGGAATATAACCATTACCTGGATTATCTTCTGATCGCCAACGTTCTGCGACTTCCTTACGAACATTGAATACTCCGTCTATATTTTCCGTCCATTCATAAGTTCCGTCTATAATGTCTCCACCTAATGAACCGGTAAATACAATACTTGCGTCAAAATCTTTCCATGAGAAAGTATTAGTCATACCAAAAATACAATCCGGATTCGGATCACCGATAAAAGTACGGTCATTATTATCGATAACATTATCGCCATTCAAGTCCTTCATACGAACAGTACCGACCATAGAAGAGGCATGTTTAGGTCCGGCTTCATATTCTTCCTGAGTCATGAAAACACCATCATATACGTAACCGTAGAATAGACCTAACGGCTTACCGACTTCCGTACGGTTGTAATCTTCCTGATTGTTATTACCGCCAATCGGTGTATTGTTCGTACCCAGCTTCATCGCTTTATTACGGTTAAATGTCAAATTCAAACTGGTATTCCATTTAAACTTACCTGTCATATTCTTCGTTTCCAAGCCAATTTCATGTCCCCAAAATCTAAATTCACCAATATTAGACTGAATGTTTCCGAATCCGGAAGAATAAGGAATATCAATCTGATACAACAAACCATCCGTTTTCTTCCAATAGTAATCATAAACCAAGAATACACGATCATTGAATAATCCTAAATCCACACCTAAGTCGACCTGTTTTGTTGTTTCCCAGGTAAGATCTGCATTACCGATACCACTTGTTCCACGTCCGGCAGCAATTCCGTTATTGAAAACATAATTGTAAGTACCAATTGTAGCCAAATGATTATAGTTACCGATATTATAATTGCCTACGACACCATAACTTCCACGTAATTTCAAATAGCTCAACCTATCAAATCTCTCCATGAAGCTTTCATCCGAAGCAATCCAACCGGCAGAAACAGATGGGAAGTTAGCCCACTTTGCATTCAAACCAAAACGAGAACAACCATCCCGACGGAAAGATACAGACAACAAGTATTTACCCATATAATCATAATTGGCACGTGCCAGATAAGAGATCATAGCCCACTCACTTCTGTCGCCAGAACCGACTTTTGTTGTTGCTGCATTAAACCAACCCACTTCATCATCCGGATAATCGGAGGCACTAATAGAGGCATTCTCTGATGTCGTCTTCTGAGTTGAATATCCGAGCAAAAGATCTACATTATGCTTATCCGCAAACGTCTTATTATAAGTTAACATATTCTCTATCAACCAGTTCACGTATTTACTAGTACCATAAGAACCAACCGCAGGATTAGGCGGAGCAGAGAACATACCGCCATTTGCAATGGAAGGTACCCACGATTCAGATTGATCCGATCCCAAATCTGCATTAGCGCTGATACGATATTTTAATCCATCTATAATCTTAACGTCTGCATACGTGTTAACCGTACCTCTCATTCTTTTTTTAGGATCTTCACGTTCTTTCAACACTAAATAGTAATTTGCATTTGCAAACATACCAGGTTGTGAATAAGATATCGGATATGTTCCGTCATCATTCTTGTATTTCAACTGTGGATCCATCAAGAAGGCAGAACCAATTATATAACGTCCGCCACCCAATCCGGGGATAATCTGTCCATTCATATAAGAACCAGATAAATTCAAGCCAAACGTTACACGATCCGAAGCTTCATATACATTATTGGCACGTGCCGAGAAGCGTTCCGAATAGGTATTGATAATAACACCATCCTGCTTGTTGTAGTTCAGGTTCACAGCCGATTTCACTTTTGTAGTTCCTGACTGCAAACTCAGGTTATAATTCTGCGTCAATGCAGTCTGCAAAAGTACATCGTACCAGTCCGTACCATTCTGCAATGAAGAAGGATTCTGATAACATTCGGGAACTCCTCCTGTATAGCCTTCATATTTAGCCTGGTCTTCATAATACTCTTTTTTGAACTGGGCAAATTCCTGTGCATTCATTACATCGGGACGTCCTCTTTTTGATACTTGTGTTGCACCGAAATAAGCACTGAACTCGACATCAGTTTTTCCTTCTTTCGCTCTTTTAGTCGTTACCAAGATAACACCGTTGGCAGCCCTGGAACCATACAAAGAGGTAGAAGCAGCATCTTTAAGGATTGTAATATTTTCAATTTCTTCAGGACTTATCGACTCCAGTCCTGTACCTTCATTCGGAGTGATCGGGAATCCATCTATTACTACAAGAGGGCTGTTACCGCCATTCACTGAAGCAGCGCCACGGATACGGATAGCCATACCACCGTTAGGCTCACCATTTGCCTGTGTAATCTGTACTCCTGAGAATTTACCCTGCATTTTCTGACTGATATTCGGAACTGGGATGTCCTCCAGTTCTTCATTATTCAACTTGCTCATGGCACCTGTTACCGCACGGGCTTTCTGAGTACCATAGGCCACAACTACAACCTCATCCAGAGCTTCTGAATCTTCCGAGAGCTTTACTGCAAAAGTTGTTTGATTACCAACCACAATGTTTTGTGTATTATAACCAAGATAAGAAATTTGTAATGTTGCATTACGGGAAACATCCAAAGAAAATCGTCCGTCTGCATCTGTAACAGTTCCGTTTGTTGTCCCCTTCTCCAAGACATTGGCACCGATAACCGGTACTCCCTCTTTGTCTGTTACAACACCCGTAATTTTCTTTTGTTGCTGGCTAATTGTTATAGACACATCCTTCAAATTGGAGTCATTAGCCGCATATACATTTGCTCCTGAGAGCATGCTTAAAAGTAATAATGGAAGTGTGGACTTTAATATAGGAGTATATTTACCCCCCCCCCGTTAAACATTTTTTCATATTTATTTCACATTTATTATGTTATTAAGAATAGAGTATTTTATCAGTCTTACCTGATATGTTTAAGATTATCAAAATTGTACTTTGTATAAATTTGATACTAGTGTTTTCAAATACAATTAGGGCATAGGCATATTACATTTAAAGTTAAACATCATAGATTCTTTGTATTATATGGCCAGTATATTTACAACAACAAAAGTATTCACTCGGAAATAAATATTGTTTAGAAAAATGACTTTAAATGTTATAAAAATGACAGAATGGTTCTTTTTGTACAAAACGCCCTATACACTTAAGTTTTATAGACAATAAAAGACTTTTATAAAGGACAATAAATAACATATATTTACACAAAAATAAAGATAGCCTGCCGGTATCGTTAGATGGGATACCTACTATATTGATACCCATACCATAGACATTGGTATGCTTACACAGACTATGTACCAACCCGGATTCAAACGGGCACAATGCAATTATCCCCATCGGTCAACAGGTCGGTCACGTCGTATGTATAATATCCCAACACCTCACATTCCGGCATAGCTGTAGTTGCAAAGAAGGTGAATGGCTTTTATATTCATTAGTCTGCTGTAGAAAACAGGCGGACGATCAGATCGAAATTGGAATCGCGGAAAGAAGTTTCCCACGGGGTCGTATCCGCCTGTTCATTGCGAGACTTGAGCATTCCGGAGGCTTTTTCCGTCTCGCCGCGGTAAACGGCTGCACACCACTGGGTAATCCGGTTTTCAGGGAAATCCGTTTCCCAAGAGGCAACCATACGGTCCGCTTCCGCTTCTTTTCCCAGCTCACGCAAGGCCAGTGCAGTCAGGAGATTGCCGGAACCAAACCAGGCTCGTGACGTTTTATAACCGGCCACAGACGACAAGAGTGTCGCTGCTTTTTGGTTATCCCCCTGCCCCATCAAGGCTTTTGCTTCCAGATAATCTTCCAGACGACTATCGATCATATCGTCATAAGGTTTGCCTACTCCCAGGTTTTCGGGCCATTCCTTTGAGGCTTCCACATTTCGCATGACCTGCCTGTAGTTCTTCCGGCTCAACTGTTCCATTGCCTGGTACAGGTTAGCGGCACGATAAACGGCACGTCCGGCATACGAGCCTTCATTCGGAAGCACCTGCATCTTGTTCAGTAAGGAAATGCAAGGCTGGTACTGACCTGTTTCACATAAAGCCTTTGCATATTTCAGGCCGATATAATAATTAGACGGATATTTCTTTATGTACTTCTTTCCGGTCTCAACAGCCTGCTGCCATTGGTTGTTCGCAGTATACTGATTTATCAATGCAAACCCTGTACGCCATGACATTCCGACCTGCTCCGCTTTCAGCAAGTCTGCCAACCGTTCTTCACCACTCTTCAAAGAAGCACGGCTCAAATAGAAGGGGGCATAACCAGTCTCCCCGCAATCATTGAACAAAGACAATGCTTTCTCCCTGTTTTGATTTGCCCAGTAGATCAAGCCTTTATAATAACTAATCTTCCAGTCGGGACGCACGGTTGCGGCCCATTCCAACGCTTTCAAAGAGCTGGGCCGGAAAGGGAAGACCATCTCCGGAGAAACTTCATTAGCACGTTCCAGCAGGCGGAGGCTTTCATCGTCATTGCCTGTCCGGTGCAACAGGTAAGCCTGTTTGTAGAGGGCAACCGGATAGTTGCCGGCACAGGACAAGAGAGACAAAGCCTCTTCCGTACAACCGACCGATTCGTACCATTCAGCCAGCTCCATATAAGTTTCAAAAGGAAGTTCGTTGCGTATCAATGACTGAAAATCATCTATCGGATGCCCGGAGCCGTCGCCCTGATAGAGTTGTTCAAAACGTGCTGCATGATACAACGGAAGCTCCTCCAGCAGCGGTTCGATAAGCGCTTTGGCTTTCTCCAGTTGGTTCGTCTTACGATAAACCACCATTAAAACATGATCGGCGCTCAAATTCATTTGGTTGAACTCTTTACTTCGCAAGGCATAATGTTCAGCTTTTGCCCAGTTCTTGTCAAGCAGGAACATCTCAGCCAGTTTCTCGTAAGCGGCACTACGTACTCCCGGAGAATAGGAAGCTATCGAAAAACCGTCTTTGGCATCCGTACGATTACCCAAAGCCTGGTTACACAACCCATACAGATAGTTGACATCCCCATCGTACGTGTTAATGCTTAATGCCGTCTTGCAACGGGCAAGCGCATCGGCATAACGTCCTTGGCGGTAATAGAGGGAAGCAAGATCAGTCAGTGCAGGTACGAAATAAGAATCTTTTTCGAGGGAAGCCAGCAAGAACTTCTCTGCCTTGTCGAGCACTTTCTGATTCATCCATTGCTCTCCCTGCGTATAAAGACCATATACCGAGTTCCAGTCGAAATCGGCAGGCAATTGTTTCGGGCGACTGGTGATGTTATCCGAAAGTACCTCCGAATACACCAATAAGTCTTCGCCTACCACGACTTTCAGTTTACCAGCGGTAACAGCCTTATTCAATGGGATAGAATCTTTCCACGTTTCCAATACACCGCAGTTCAATGGGATAGAGTTCACTTCCTTTTCTCCTTCATAGAGCTTTATGGTTGTAGATAATTTCTGCAAAGGAGAGAAATACAACTTCAGAAAACCATCTTCCCTCAACACGTTAAGCGCTCCGATACGACTCGCCTTTGAGACTCCTTTTATTTCTTTTACCGGAAACCAGTATTCCGTCCATTGATCGGTCGCCTGCGGACCGAATGCCGTATGTTTATAAGGGGTAAACGCACTGTTGGAAGCCGGCTGATTATACATGCGACCCGATTGCAGTTCGATATACTGGCCGTCGGTATCCGTCAGTAAGTCTTCCCAAATACCTCCCTCTCGGGAAAGCCCCCAAAGGAAAATCTTCATACCCAGTTTCTCGTCATAATCGGCATGATGGATGGAACCAAAATCGTTGTCATGCCAGTAAGCGCCGTAGAAATCGTTATATTTCCCTACGATATGATAAGATTTGGAATTACCGAAATCATTCTTTTCATACCAGGAGATGTCGCGCCCCTGTTCATCCAAAGGAAAAGAATGGAGCTCGCCTCCGTGTCCGATATAATTGGTCCCAGGATAACAGAACTCGGCATTTCCGACTGCCGGATAGCCGGCATTCATCCACTGATAGTAAGGTTGATCAATGGATGAACTGTTATACCAGGTCGTTGTTGTCGTAAAGTAAGCCTTATCTTTCGGCAGATTCACCTCCACGGTCCACAGTGTCCGGGTAACCAGTTCATAAGAAGAGACATAACAACTCACACTTCCGTCCGGTTTCTGCCGGGTCACATAGTCGACCGGCGTACTGGAAGTCGGTGCATGACCAATAATACCGAAGTTGAACTCGATACCACCCGATGTCCAGGGACCGCGCATGGCTATATCACGAAACTTCACGACATGGTTATTGTAGATAAACTCCTTACCGGTCGTTTTATCCACGGCTCCCCATATTTTTCCACCTATCTCGGGAAAAAGAGTCAGTTTGATATAATCATTTTCAAGAGAGACTACTTTCCATTGCTGGTTGGTTCCTTTAGCAGAAAAACCGTCAAAACGGAAATAAGGATAGAACAGATCGGAAGGATCAGCCACCGGATCAGGATCAGAGAACGGATAGGTTTTAACCGTCTCTACTGTCTCGGTTACAGTCGCTTGCTGTGCAAACAAAGGTTGCAACAAAGAAGTTGCACAAAGAAGAATGAGAATCTTTTTCATGGTAATTCATTTATATGGACAATAATGTATATAAGGAGTTTAATCCTCCTTATATACGATTAAGGAGTACATTTCCAGTAAATTATACTATATCGGAAGATATTATTTTGCAATAATTAACAAACCCTTACCTTTTGGAACAACGATCTCATCGCCGGGCTTCCAGTTACCCTCCTGTTGGAAATTCTCTATTTCCGGTGCATACAACGTTACTTTCGACGGATCCAGGCCAAGCGCTGCCCAATCCACGGAAAGAGTCACTTTAGCATCCGTATCTTCCCAGGTTGCCAGCGAGATCAATGTTTTTTCTCCTGTATGGCGGTAGATAGTCGCCAATGTCTTTTCGCTGTTTGTCTTTACCGGATTATCTTTCACCCAGTAGCCGATCATTTCGCTGTGCTGCATACCGAACGAATCCCATAACTTCCACAACGGACCATTATCTACACGAGGGCTGCGGCCGGTCATGCCATACAACATTCCCCGCCACGGGTTGCCGCCACCTTCCAGCATTTCCCCCATCAGTCCGTAAGGAATACCTGAAACCTCGATCAACCAGAACTCAGGAGGAAAATCATAATTGAAATACTCGCCGAACCACAGGCGGTCAAGATACGGGAAATGTTCGAGATAAAGGTTCGCACTGTTGGCAAAGCCGTCGCGCTCATTATACTGGTTTGCCGAATGCAGGTCGATCATCGCGCCCGGATTCGTACGGTTCATGATCTTTCGGATGCGCTTCATCGTCATGCGGTCGAATGCCAGGTCATCGATATACAGGCCATCGATACCCACGTTCTTTACCAGCCAGTCGAGACCTTCCAGATAATAATTATGCCAACGGGAAACACCGCTGTTTACGATTGCCGCATCTTTCAGGTGAGGCACAAACCAAGCGTCGATGTAGTTCTGATCCAAATGTTCCTGCAACCAGGAGAAACCGCCGCCGGGACCTTCCGAGAAAATCTCATTCCCCAGGCTCCGCAAAGCGAACATCTCCACACAACTGTTAGACAGTTCACGAACCGTATTATAAATCTTCACCTTCATATCCCGCGCATGCGCTCCGTCGATATATGCCTTCATCTCCTTCGTCCGCAGGAACGGATAGTTGATAAACGGGTTAATACCTGTCGCGTGATGGATATTGAGCACGTTGGCGCCCAGCTTCTCCACCTTGTCGATAAAGTCATAACTATGATAATAACGCTCGCGCCATTGCTTATCGGTATCGATCGGACGGAACGGGGTGATGGCGATATTAAAATAATAATACAGTCTGTCTCCCTTCTTCACCTCCCGCTTCCCGGAATAGGCATTGATTCGTGTGCCGTCGGCAGCATTGTTGATATCGATACCGCCGTTCCCGTTATTGCACCAGGAAACGGGCATATGCAGCGGCTTCTGGTGATAGAAATTCGTATTCAGTGGTCGTTCGTACGTATTATCATAGAAACGAATCTGGAGGCCGGCATTGACATCGCCCACCCAGGGGCCATCCTGGTTTTTCTCCACGTTCCATTTCCAGCGGAGGTCTTTCGGGCAATAACCGCCTTTCTCTCCCAGTCCCATCATATAACGTCCTATGCCGGGTGCCAGATGCGTACGCAGTCCTATATCTTCCACGGAAGCATCTTCGCGGGCAACCAGCGTCACTTTATATTCGATATTCCCATCCGATTCCATCTCTCCTTCCAGGTCCATCAGGAAACGGCTGTTCTGGTTCAAAGCCTTCCAAGCGATAGCTCCCTGTTTGCGCTTTGTGATCTCAAAGTTCAGATTCTCCCAGGTACCGCCATCCGCTGCCAGTTCCATCGGAGCCGATAAGACAGACCGTCCGTCGGTTCCGATTCCCGTCATCGTTTCCTTAAAATAACTGGTAATGCCGGCAGGCAATCCCAAAGACGAAAGCGTAACCTCACGCCCCAGGCAACCGATTGTCTTATCTTTCATCACCAGCGGTGTATAAGGAGCGATCACCTCGTCATCAAAACCTATCTGCGAATTGAGCCACCGCAGACGGGAATGGCGCCAGGGTTCATTATCACCGTGATTCGCTATTACATTTTCAGATACATGCAAAGAGACCTGCACCGTTTTACTTTCCGCATTGGCAGCAGAGACCGTCACCGTCCCCTGATAAGTTCCCGAAGAAAGATGCTCCGGCAGTTGTGTACCGATCCATAAAGCCTGTATCTTACCCTGTTCGACGGAACAGTTCTTCTTAAATACGGTTCCTGTCACATCCGTCCCTTCCGTATTGAAACAGGTAAACGAAGAGGCAGGTATCTGCTCGCCGGTCACAGCATTAGACAGAGCCGAAAAGTCCACATGCAAATTCTCCACATCCGTACGGGCCGCCCATACGCCCAGCTGGAATACATAATATTCGCCTTTATCGGCCTCTCCCGTAAAGGTATCGTGCCAGTCATCGGCAATCCACTTATAAGGGATATCGGTCGTCATGCGAATCGGATATTTCCGGTCCTCGGTAAACAAAATATAGTTCTCGGAAGGATGTTTTTTCAACAGCCGGGCAGTCTCGTCGGCCGTCGCGATCACCTCCATCGGATAAAAGCTATTCAACTGGTCGATCGCCTGGAACTGCACGATCCGGGCAGCCGGAAGTGAAGGAGCTTTCTTGCCCGACAATTTATTTTTCTTTACCCAGTCGGCCGAAGCGGTATTCTCGAAAGGAGGATAATTGACAGTCGGATAGTAACGGCTGCCGCTCATCACATTTTTCAGGTAATAAATGTAATACTCTCCCGGAACAGTCTGCGGCTGGAAAACCACTTCCCCTCTCTCCCGGTTCACAGCGAAACGGCATACATTGGTAATCCGTTTTCCGGTCGTCGCATCCACTACGATCAGATTCTTATCTTCCGGATTCTGGTCACGGCGGCGCCATTCGATAGTAGCCAGTACCGCATCCGCCGGTTTCTCTACGAAGACAACTACCCGGTGATTACCCAGCGAGTCGGCATCCCAGTTTCCCAATCCATACAATTTGTCGGCAGGTATGTTCTGAGCTTGCAAGCCTCCGAAGGTTAACAAACCCAACAATGTAAATAGTAATCGTTTCATATACTTAGTATTTAAAATTCAAATCCGACTGACCAGTATCATAAGTTTCTTACAACAGCGTTTATCCTCCACTTACCGGATAAACTTTTCCTTCGATAATTCTATTCATCAAAGATAATAATATCTTCTTAAGTAACTTATGTAAAACTTATTATCATTTACTTTTTATTGGCAGAATAACTGTTTCAACTCCTTTTACACTACTATTCCGACGGTACCCATATACACATGTGAAAGGAATCAGGACTGGTATGCAGTCCTAATCCCCTTCATATTTATTGTCGATGCTATTTTTCCAGATCTTCACATGGCATTTTTTCTTTAAACCTTCAGTCCATTGCCTGACATATTCAAACCAGGCATCCGCATCTTTATAACCAAAAGACTCCTTCATAGAAGTGAAAACGATATGATAACTAAATGAACACCTCCCTTCCGCCTGTATAATATACAAGTCATTGTATCGATCTTCAGTTTCCTGCCGGATCAAATCGTCAGGAAGAGAAACGGCTAACCCTACCGTTTCCTTAGCGTATTTAACCGTATCGCCTACAGGCCAGTCTGTTCCCCAACAAGCCAACGTTCCCTTATGATCGGAATAAGACCGGGAATCCTTCATTTTCAGAAGTCCTGTACTAAACACCTCCTTTTTCAACGGTTCACTAAAATAAACCTGCACTTCACAATCGCGATGTCCTGCATACAAAATATAACGGATCGTCATCTGCAAATCGGAACCCTGGTATTTCCAGCGATGAGAACGAACATCTACCACCGTCCGGATCGGACCATAGGCACATATCGTTTCACTAAAGGCTTCCGCATTCTCTATATGAGTAGCCTGCACTCCATCCCAACCTTTCAACGTACCTAGTCCGCAACTATTCCCGACAAGCAGGACATCATCCCCATAACCTTGGGCAAGCTGCTCATCTGTCGGATAAAACCGGCTTTTCTCAATCTCCAGCCGTTTTGTGAACTTTCCGTAAATATCTACCGTCTGTTTCTTATCGAAATAAATACGATAAGCAACCAACTCCGATTCGAAAGCAGGACCATGATGATGCAGATGATCATAGACATAACTGGAAGCAGGGACCGTCAGCGACCGGACCGGTATATGTTTTCCTTTAGGGTCACTGATCAACATTTCTGCATAAACACGGGACGTATAATCATTTGGCTTATCAATAGAGAAGAATTCGATTCTGAACTCCTTTCGGGAGCGAGGCGGTATATCTGCTACAAAAGCCAGTTCATCCGCTAGCCCGTTCCCATCCAGATCATCCAGTTGGGAAGCGATTTCCCGCTCACCATCCCACACCCTTACCGACCGGACATCAAAATCAATGTCAATATCTTTCAAACCGACCACAACCGGTTCATCCTGTTTATGGATTTCCCAGTCATTTACAATTTCTATCTGCCGCACAATCCCGGCAGCAAAAAGCCCGGCCGGTAACTGAACTAGAACAATAAAACACAACCAATAACCGAACCTACTGAATCCCGATTTCATATACATAGCTCTTTTTAAGAAAACCCGGATGTACCTTCCAGCCTGTCCGGTACACCCAGACCGATTTATTCCATAAGTGCCGTAGCACACCAAAGATAAGGGGCCTGCCCGTGATAATCCCCCGCAATACGCGGACGATCATAATAATACTGTTTGTCATTTTTCTTATTCGTTCCTACACAAACCTCACGAACATCTCCCTCTTCATCAATATAGGGAACCAGTGCCAACCAGGCCCTGCGTGCAACCGGAGCATATTCTTTCTTATCCAGCCATCCCTGTTTTACACCGGTGATAATCGCATAAGCAAACATCGCCGAACCGGATGTCTCAGGCCAGCAATCCGATTGATCTATCAACTGATTCCACATGCCGTCCTTTCCCTGGTAAGCTTTCAAACTATCCATCATTTTACGATAACCTTCCAGTATCCGATCCCGGTCCCGATTATTCTCAGGCAATGCCTTTAACAGCTCCGCCATGCCCGCAGCCATCCAACCGTTCCCTCTTGCCCAAAAGAAGGGGACGTCGGGAGCATGATAGAACAAGCCATTCGATCGTTGTAACTCATCCAGGTAATAGACCATTTCACGGGCAGCACGGTCAATATATTTCTTCTCTCCGGTTACCCGGTATGCCTGGCTCTGCACGATCGTGATCATGAACATATCATCGATCCAAAGACGTGTCTGCCAGGAGAAACCTTTCTCTGCATTCCTCTTTTCTTCCGGTGTGGCATCTGTCGGCAACTCCCACTGCGTATCGGCATAAGGCATCCCCAGATCATAATATTTCTGCTCTTTAGTTACCTGGTAAAACTCCAGAGGCAGGCAGCCGAACATGTTCAGATCGACATGGTTCTTGATCGGCAAGTAGGCTTTTTCCTCATTAAACAAAGGCTCAAAACGTTTCTCCAGCATTCCTGTCAATTCGTTATCGCCGGCGATCTGCGCATATTTCAAAGCCCCCAACCAAGTACAAACTTCCGCATAATGTATCCACTTTCCACCGTGCAGAAAATGTTCTCCCGGTATAAAATGCCTGCCAAGCTTCGCCCCGATCTCTCTCGGAGTAAAACCTTCGGGAAAACTCGCCGGGTCAAGGCTCTCATCCGGTGCTTCCCTGACCTGGCCGTTTACCTGGTCCGCCAGCGGCTTTACTTCCAATGGGAGAGAATGAGCGCCGTCTTTCCCTCCTATCAGCAGAACCAGAAGCAAACATAGAATTTGTCTCATATATTTCCTGTTTATCATATTTTACAAATTAGCCGGATTCTTACCGGGTTTCACCGGAGCCTGAACAGACAAATCCCCCCAGGAAGCGTTCAACACATTATCTGAAATAACAGCATCGGCTCCGTCGACCGACAGTTCATCCGACTGATTTCCAAATGACAATGCAAATGCATAAATAGCCTGTGCTACCTGAGTCAGATCAAAATCTTTCTCATTACCGGAATAGATCACATAATCCACCCAACTGTTCTCTCCGTCACCCCCTTTTTCCCAGTATCCTTTCAGATGATCAAAACGAGCTTCCAGCAAGCGAATAGCAGTCTTACACCCGGATGCTTCTGCTGTAAAAGCCACATTCTCCCTGACCGGCAGACTGACATCCAAATCTTTACAACTACCGAACTCAAAACGCAGACGAAGGTCTTTCGCTTTGAACTTCCCGTCCCGTATCCTGTCGATACTGATATGTTTATCACCGCCATTTGTTCCAAAGTTAATGACAGCCAACACCTTATTCTCCTTCTGCCGGGTAAAGACAGAAGCCGTACTGAAATCATACATATCATGAAGCAGGCGGACCTGTAAATAGTGAGCCATATTCAATTCGCCCCAGTAAGCAGTCAACGGACGGCGTTGGTTCCACATGCTCGATCTCGAAACAGAAGATAGGACATAGTTATCCGTCAGATAAGCCGTCCCGACAATCTGCGGTTCTTCCTTTTCAAAGATATCTGTCTCCGTACGCGGATAGTCAGGAGTCAGAAAATAAGACAGTAAGTTTTCCGGTATATGATGTTTAGTCTTCACATCTACTCTTTCCGGGTCATATCCCAGGTTTACTTTACCTTCGGAAGCCTCTTTCAATATGCCATAATAGGATGTCGACACCAGTGTCCGGTATGAACGGCTATGCGGGCCTGCCCACTGAGCCGACTTTTTATGGTAATGGCGTGCTATCATTTCCCAGCATTTCACATATAATTCATCAATCATCCGTTTAGCTTCCGGCTCGACGATATGGCGTTGCATACGGTTCAGTTCGTCGATAGCCACGATCGAATAAGTCGGACTGTTATATTCGGAAAAGCCACCTTTCTCCTGCGTATACTCATAGAACTTCTTCAACCGTTCATTGGCATACTCCTGCATTTCAGGCATATCAAAAAGATGAGAAGTGACATAGGTCACATAGGTTCCCATGATCGCTATATTCGTATAGCCGGGACCACAGTTTCTTTTCTGTACGGATTTAGCAGCCAGTACCAAGGCATTCTCTACCTTTTTCAACAGGGCGGCAGGTAGCTTGTCTTTATGCCCCATATAAATATCCAGCAAAGAGACAGCGTTGAAATCAGCCCAGTTATAATCGATCGGCGATTTCTTTGTTGCCAACGGCTCTTCTTCATAGTAAGGCCATACACCACAGGACGGAGAATTCGGATCGGTATCCTGCAAAGAGATCGTTTTGTCTATTACATCGAAAGCACGCTGTTCGTACTCCTTCATTCCGCAGTCCAGCAAAGAGACAGCATAATAAAAGGAAGCGCGTACCTCATGAAAAGTTCCGTTCATAGCATCAGTATGGTAGTTCCAGTCTTTGATTACCTTCGTAATCATCCTGCCTTCCAGATCATACCTTTTATCCATCTCAGCAATATTCTTCAATAATATCTGTCTGTCGAAATCAGAGACGGTTACCGGTTCATATTTGATATAACCGTCATTATATTGACCGCCGTTACTGCAAGACCAGCCAATCAGTCCTGCCAACAGGAAACATAAGGAAACATATATTCGGTTCATAAGTCGCCAATTTAAGTATTAGTAAAAAAGAAAGGCAACCGCTCTCTATATGGAGAACGGTTCCTTTTATTCAGTCAGAGAATCAATAACCCGGATTCTGCCACATGATATTTTTATTGTTATACCGTGACAATTCATCAAAAGGTATTGCAAAGATCTCCCGGTATTCACCATCCATAGAATAACGTCCGCCACCTTCGTCTTCATCGAGGAAATGTTTGTTTATGACCTCCTGTGCAATTCCCCAGCGAACCAGATCATTCCAGCGTAGACCTTCGAATGCAAACTCTACGCGGCGTTCCTGCATGATTGCTTTCCGAAAAGCATCCTGGTCAGGTACCGTAGCCGACGTCAAAGCGGGAAGTCCTGCCCTGCCGCGTACTTCATTCAAAATCCTGAATGCCTCTCCGTTGGCAGCATATCCTTCTTCATTCAAACATTCGGCATACATCATTTTCACATCCGTATAGCGGATAACCGGCAGATTGTTCGCCCAGTCCGATTGTGTCTGCGGCGTATACGCATCATAATGGATATATTTCAGGATATAGTGATATTTCGATTCAACCACTCCGTTGATCACCAAATTCGTCACGATAGAGACATCTTTACGCAGATCGCCCTCCTCATAGGCTGCCACCATATCTTTCGAGACATACATGGCCGTTGAATAACCGGCAAAAGGCATCAATACCCCTTCTTTATATCCTTCCGGTAACAGGCCGGTGGTAAAAGTCTGTCCTTCCCCAGTCAGGTTTCCGGTGAACTGTACTTCCCAAACCCGTTCTTTTCCATTATCGTGCGAATCGGTAAAGCAGTTCACATACTCTTCTTCCATTGCATACAAACCGGAATTGATAATATCGGCAAGATAAGGTTTAGCATCCGAGAACCTGGACTGGAACATATACAAACGTGCTAAGCCACCTTCTGCCGCATACTTCGTGATCCGGCCCAAGTTAGAGCCGCTCCATGAATCCGGTAACAAGCCAATCGCATTCTTATAATCGTCTGCTGCAAACTCAAATGTCTGCTCCTGTGTAGAGCGGGCGATCGTCTTAATTTCTGACACCGACATCTCCTTATCGATCAAGGGCATACCACCGAACATCCATCCCAACGTATAATAGGACCAGGCACGTAACGTATAGGCTTCCCCTTTGATGGCATTTTTCAGGTTAGCATCCGGAAAATCGACGGCATCTATCTTATCCAGGATCATATTGCTACGGGAAATGATCGTCCACAACTTCTGCCAGGCGGAAGACAAGTAGCTGATATCGTCCGAATCGGTAAACTGGTCTACTCCAAAAGTATAGCCGGCCCCATTCCGGGTATCGTCACTCCGGGCGATCATTAAGCGATACCAGCAGTCATTCGTTTTGTAAAGCTCCTGCTGAGCTGCATAAACCGCTGCTATTGCATAGTCGAAATCCGACTGTGACTGGTAGGAACCTGCCGCACTATAGGATGATTCCGGGATCGTGGTCAGAAAATCATTACATCCCGTCAATAGTGTACAACCACCCATCGCCAGCAGAATAAAATACTTATATAGACTTTTCTTATACTGTTTCATATCCTTTTTCCATTTAAAATCCAAACAAAGTTGGATAATTCATTATTAATTAACTTTTATAATTTATCTTTGTATCAGGATGTTAAGAGGAAGTAGGCTCTGCTGAGGAGCAACCTACCAGCA
>NZ_JAMOKT010000088.1:0-23674 GCF_023656795.1 Parabacteroides caeci | reverse complement strand
ATTACTCTAATATATTGATTTTCAAGGAGAATATAAAATAAAACAATGAGATAATTAACTGAATTATAAATTTTTAAAACCTGAATCAGAAGCTGTTTTCAACTCCTGATTCGCATTATTAATGCTGCTTTTGCCTTTGTGTTTAGGCAATTGTGCTCCCAAAGTATTATTTCCATACTGACCATTTAGGTTCTCCCTGGTTGATAACGAATGCTTCGGGTAATGAAGTACAACGTATGAACTTTAATACCTGGGGACGTAGACGGGATGCTATGAACTGGAATAATTATACGGATCTGCCAGAGATGAAATTTGATCGAGGTTTTACAGGTCATGAACATTTGGATATGTTTGGGTTGATCAATATGAATGCCCGTTTGTATGATCCTGTGTTAGGCCGTTTCTTAAGCCCTGATCCCATTGTTCAGGTGCCGGATTTTACGCAAGCTTATAATGGGTATGCGTATGCGATGAATAACCCGTTATCGTATAAGGACCCAACGGGAGAGTTTCTTTTTACAGCTTTGATACCTGGATTTGGGATCTTTTTGGATGCAATGATTGTAGGTACAGCGGCAGGAGCAGTTGGTGGAGGTGTGAAAAGTGCAATACAGGGACAGAATTTCTGGAATGGAGCTTGGAAAGGTGCCATAACAGGAGGTGTAGGTGGGCTAATGGCACCAATAGGCGGAGCAGGAATGAGCTTTGCTGCAAATGTAGGTCTTGGAGCTGCCCAAGGTGCATTAGTTGGAAGTTTAGATGCTGCTTTGTGGGGTACAAGCGTAGGAAAAGGTCTATTATGGGGTTGTATTTCTGGTACATCATTTGCTACATTAACATCTGATAATATGAAGAATATGTTTAAAGGAAAAGGATTCAAGTCAAATCAAAGTGTGTTTAAAGATTTTTCTGCAGGGAAATATACGGCAGAAGGAGGTGTTTGGCAACAGGATGCGCTTGATTATTTCGGGTTTGATGGTGAGTATGTGGAAAATTTTAGTGGACCAAAATATGTTATGGACGGGCAGGGTGCATTAGGTAGTACGGATATAAATACGGCTCAAATTAGATATGGAAAGTCTGCATTTCAGTCTTTTGATGATTTGTATGCTACTTACGATAAGGAAATGTTTCATAGGAAACGTTTTTTATCTGGTGTAAGTCCTGAAAAGCAGGATCTTACAGGTTGGCCTTTGGAGTATAAGAATAGGCATTATTTTCCAGAGGAAAGGCTTGGTTTTATTCACCAATATCAGAATAGTGGATTGTATCCTAGAACATCTATAGGGTCATTGAGTCAAATAACTTATTATCAGATGAATACGTTTGATATGTTAGAGTCTCAATATTATAAAAGAAAATGGTGGCACTTTATATATAAAATTCCAAGAAGATGGTAAAGTTTCAATGTTTTATAGTATTTTTATTCATTTCTGTTATTACAGTGTATTCACAAAAAATGAATGTGGAATTTGGATTAAAAGATTCAATGGATTGTACTGATATTTATTATGAATTATATGTGAAAGGTGTTGAAAATAGTGTTGTAACTTACTGGAGTAATCCTCCACAATTGAATAAGAATTCAAAAAAATATTTGGATTTGATTTGTGGGTTATTGTCTGGATATGTTTGTGAAAATAAATATATACCTATTCTTATATTGATTGATGAAAAAGGTATACCCTATTGTTTCTCTATGATAAAAATTAATGGTAAATATCCTGTTCTTGATAATATGCGTAAGACTATTCTTGATATAGTAAAACGATTAAGATTTGTACCTGCATATCAAGGGGAAATTCCTGCTAAAAGTTTTTATATTTTGACTGCAAGAAAAGATGAGCAAACAAATAGATGGTTTTTCCCTGAATCTAATATCAACTAGTTCTGAATGATAAAAGTATACTATATCTATATTGGAAAGAACAAAATATCATCTTATAATGAGATAAAAAATATTAAATTGTAAACAATGAAAACAATAAACTTATTATTGATTTTACTTTTACCTTTACCTTTATGCTTAGGTAGTTGTGCTCCCAAAGTAATAACAGATCTTGTAAAAAGTGTGACGGCTGACGAAGTACGTCTTTACGGAATGGGGCATTCTGTACCTGAATTGGCAGAATTTATCGGGAATGTAAAAGTAGTGGATGGCGGAGTTTCTACCAAATGTAATTATGATCAGGTCGTTGCATTGGCGAAACAGGAGACGGCAAAAAAAGGAGAAAATGCATTAGCTTTGACAGATCACCGGAAACCATCCCTTTTGGGTAGTAGTTGCCATCAGATAGCGGGGAATATGCTGTGGATTGGTGATACGGTAAATGTAACCGGGGAAGAAACTTATTCTGTTCCGGTACCTATTAACTCTGAGAATATGAGTCATGCAGAAACAAGTAAATCACCATTTCAGCATAGTACGTTTTATGCGAATATCGGTTATGCTTTCATGACCAATAAATTTTATTTACCGAAAGGAGCGTCTGGTCATCCCATGAAAGGAATGGATTGGCAAGTCGGTTATGACTGGGTGTCCAGGAGTGGTTTTGGTGCCGGTCTGATGTATTCGGGATATAAGTCATCTTACAGTTATTCCCATGTGGATGTGAATGTAGGGCTTGCTTATATTGCTCCTCAGTTCGTGATGAAATCAATATGAATGCCCGTTTGTATGATCCTGTGTTAGGCCGTTTCATCGGATGCGTAGGTAATGTATGGCTATTTATTTGTGGGAGGCTAAACAGGCAAAGCTTTGGCATATGAATGAAACTTATTATGCAAAACGATATACTACTTATAAATCCTTTTATAAAAAGATGGATGATTATAGTAAATTGGGTTTTAATCTTTTAAATATTAAGCCATGGTGATAATGTTTGTGGAAAGATATATTTTTTTAATTCTTTTGGTAAATGCTTTTTTTATGAGAAGTTATGCCACGAATGATGACAGAAACGAGTATTTGTTGTTTAAAAATTTCTTAGATGAAAAAGTGTTACCTGCAGATTTTTCTACTATTAATAGTAATATAATAACTGATAGTGTTTTTTTTAATGAGAAACTATTATTATATCCTTGTGTTGAATCAAAAATAACTGGATATATGTTTGATTTTTTATGCGATATTGATTTGATAAATAATAAGGACTCTTATGAAGATATTGATGTTAATAATAGCTCTGAAAACTATGATAAGTTTTTAGAGTCAAGAAAAAAAGAATTGAAATTATATAATGTTGGAAGAATTATAATTTCAAAAGAATTTGAGAGTTATATAATTCTCTCGATTGATGGAGATGATAATGAGTATAATTGGGTAAGAAATCTTTATTTGATAAATGTGAATGGTCAAAAATGTAAATCATTAACAAAAATATCTTGTTATACATGTTTTGATGGCGAATGTCTTTACCTTTATACAGAAAGAAAAGGAAATAACATGTTTGTATTGAATGATAAAGATGTTAATTGCAATTTGTCTATGGTTGATAAAACACAGACAAAAATATCTGTTGCAAAATTTATGTATGATGAAAAAGGAATGGTGAAAATATTAAAATAGTGGATTGTTTATTAGAACAAATAGTGATTCATGTTTTCAAATAGATTTGGTATTGAAAAGTTTTTTGGAGCTGTGAGATACTATAAAAGCATAGGGGCCTAGTGTTTGGTGATAATATTAATTTTATTTAATGGTATGAATGCTTCTCAGAATATTATATATGATGAATATGTCTTGTCTGATGTGTCCGGGTTGAGATATATCAATATAATACGAAATAATAGAATGACAGATGTGAATATAAGGATTGTTCTTTTATTGATAAATAAGACTTATTACAGTATGAGGATTGATCTTCTTGGGTATAATCCCCATATTGAGACTTTATTCTCTTATGGATATTTTAAACAAGAAAATAATGTCGTCTTTTTAAACGATGTTCCTTCTGGTTTTCAAATGGTTCTGGAAAAGATAGATGAATTCTCTTTTCTTTGTAAGAAAGGTTTCTATTTTTTAGAAAATAAAATATTCCAATATAAGGAAAGTAATTCTATTGAAGAAGATTTTCCTATTAATAGATGGATAGTAGAACATAGAAAAAGAGAAGATTTGTTTAGAAAAGAAAAGTCGAATTGTCCTATACCCTTTAAATTAGGTACTTATGGACATAGTCTAATAATGGAAGTCAATAATCGATATAAATTATTCGAAGATGCTGATGTTGATCTACGTTTGCTATTATCTGAAGGTTCATGGAGAAAATATGGAAATGAATTAAGATTATATGATTCTAGTCTTGATTATTCATTTCTATTATTAATTAGAAATGAGGATTTGCTAAAAATCCGTTATCCAGACAATAATATAATAAACGGGATCTATCTTTTCCCTCAAAAAGATCAAATGTATCCTTTTATTATGTGGTAATCCTGTGTATAATAATGTGCTACTATGCTAAAAAACTCTTATAATTTAAAAAAAACTTTAGTTCAAATATACGAGTTGAAAAATCCTTTTTCAGAAAAGAATATTTCATGTTATTTAGAAATCATAAATAATAAGGAGTATTGTATTTATTTTATTGTTGGTTCAGATGATGATAGATTGATTTTATTCCTGTCTTTCGGATCAATGTCTATGAAGGAGAGTAGTGTTCTTTTGACTGACATAAGAAGTAATTCGATTTTGATTCTGGAAAAAAGAAACAAAATTGATCTGTTTGTAAAAAAAGGGTTTGAACTAATGTATGGAAAATATTTTATTTATGTAGGTGAATCAGATTCTTTTACATATAAATCTATATTGGATATAAAAGGTGAATCAGAAAAAAGAAAGAAGAATGTAGAGGAGTATTTAAGTTTAATAAACTCAGATCGTATACCTTTACAATTAGGAGTATATGATAATGAATATGTTTATTTGGATATAAATGTCGATTTTAATTTTAAAATTTATTATTTAATAGAAAGAACCCCCTTTTTGTTGTCAGAAGGTAAATGGATAAAAGAAGGTAATAAATTACAGTTATATGATTCATATTTGGATTACTATTTTTTACTCCTAATAGACTCTAGATCGTTAATTTCTATTTATTTTCCAAATGAGATAAATGAGAGTGACCAATATTCTTTAGTTAAAAATGGATTGTATCCGTTTATTATGCGCTGAGTGTTAGTATATACCAGAATATTGGATTATATTTGTCTCTGAGGGATAAGATTTAGTAGAGTATTTTCGTGAATATATACTATGGGATTAATTAACTTTGATAATATGAAGAATATATTTGTCATACTATTTATATTTTGCACAAATTCTTTATTTGCGCAAAGATATAAGTTAAACGAAGGTAAAGGCCTGAATTATAACGGACTAGATTATATAGATTGTTGGTTATGTTTATCGGAAAATAAATATACAATGGAATTGTCGCGGATAGCAGGTGATATAGTTTTTACAACGTTCCCCTCTTATGGTTATGTTCGAAAAGAAGGAAATTTGTATTATTTGAAAGATATATCAACTAATACTGAAATAGTCTTGGAAAAGGATAAGTTCGCTAATCTCAATATAAAAAAGGGATTTTCTTTTATGCAAAAGAAGTCTTTTACTTATGAGGACGAAGCAGAACATGATGATTTTTCTTTGTTTGATATTGATGTTAAGTATGCTCAAAAGAAAAAGGCTGTTCAATCAATAAAAGAGAAGCAGATACCTGATAAACTGAAATTTAAGTTTGGGGAATATGTGAATAGATATGTGCATGTTTTTATTGAAGAAAATGCTTCATATACAATTGCATATAAATATTTTGAATATTTGATTGTAATTTCTGAGGGGAAGTGGTCAACGAAAGGTGGCATTTTGAAATTAAGAGATTCGTTTCTTGATTATTCGTTTACAATGTTGCCTGGTGAGGATGGAAAATTAATGGCGATTGATTTTCCGAATGATGTGAATGAAGGGTGGATCTATTCTTTTGAGGAAGAAAGGAATAAATATAAAAAAATAAAATTAGAGTAATGAAGTAAAACGTATGAACTTTAATGCTTGGGGGCGTAGACGGGATGTTATGAACTGGAATAATTATACGGATCTGCCTGAGATGAAATTTGATTGAGGTTTTACAGGGCATGAACATTTGGATATGTTTGGGTTGATCAATATGAATGCCCGTTTGTATGATCCTGTGTTAGGTCGTTTTAGGAGAAATATTTTATCATGATGCTCCTAATGATGTTTATTCGGATTATGATTATTTGCCTGTAGAAGAAAAAATGTCGCCTTTGATAGTAAAATAGAAATATTAAGTACGAAAATAATGAACAATACTTAGTGAATTTTACGTAATCCAATGGCAAAATGAGTAGTAACAAAATCGGTAATCTCCTTTGTTCGGAGGTTATCTTATAAAAATAAGGTAAATTACCATTCACCGTTCACCTTTGGATGTATATGGTTGATTTTGGCTTTTTTTTGAGGTGAAATGATGGGTGAACGGTTGTTTGAGAAAGGTGAATGGTTGGGCGAAACCGTTCACCCTTTTGCATGTCTGCTGTATAGGCTCTTAAAATAATTATTACTTTTCTCCCTGTATTGTGTTGTCGGACCAATAATAAATTGTATCTTTAGAAGCAACTTAGAAAGGAAAGGACGACCATCGTTAACCTTTGCGACCAAGGTCGTTAAGCTTACTGGCGGAGCTGGTCTATCTTTTTGACGGAGGTCGTTAAGCGAATAAGTAATAAGGTTAGCCTTACATAGTATTAACCAATTCCTTACTTGCTAATTAGGTAAGGGATAAAAAATAATTATATATGCCTGCAAAATATCTTTTTTACAAGAATCCACATGCTTCTCATCAGTCGGAAGAAAGTGAAGGTGTGTTGCATGCCCGTATCGTGAGAGGGCAAGTAGTTCGTTTTGACAAATTATGTGAGATGATTGCCGACCGTAGTACTTTCAGTGAAGGGGAGGTGAAAGGTCTTATGGCACTTTTTAAAGATGAATTGGTTTTCGCGCTTAAACAAGGAGATGCGGTGGAAGTGGAGGGGATCGGCTTGTTTTATCCTACTGCCAAATGTCCTCCCATACGCGATCCGAAAGAGATAAGGGCGGAAAGCATCCGGTTTTCGAAGGTTGTATTCCGCGCCGGTCAGGAATTGAAGCAGGAGATGAGTACCATGAAGTTCGAGCGGGCGGAAGATTACAGGAAAAAAGAACCTTATACTCCGGTACAGCGGCAGGAACGTATTCTTCGTTATTTGTCAAGCCATAGGGGGATCACCAGTTCCGATTGTATGGGGTTGAATGTTTGTTCCCGTTATATTGCCCAACAGGATTTGAAGCAGTTGAGAGGAGAGGGACGCATTGTCCGTTTGGGAGGCCCGAAGGCGGCGGTTTATGTGTTGCCGGAGAAAAAAGAGGAATGATATGAAAGTGACATTATTGAAAGGAAACTTGAGTTCCGCCAAGTTGGTGATGTTGGACACTGTCGTGGAGCGTATAAAAGGAGAAGAACAAGCCCGTAGAGTAGGGGAGTTGCGTGAAATGATTCCTTACAGCCGACCCGAGGGGCGGTTGGCTGATGCAGAGAAGATACCGGCGGTACTTTTTGCTTCCGGTTACAAAGGGCAAGTATGGAAACAGTATAATGGCCTGGTTTTATTGGAATTCAACCGTTTGTCAAACAAGGCAGAGGCCAGGAGGTTACGGGATGAGATTACGAGGTACAACCGGCCTTTGCTGGCTTTTGTTGGTTCGAGCGGATTGAGTGTGAAGGTGGTGGTACGCTATACGTTACCGGACGGTTCGTTACCGGTAAAAGAGGAAGAGGCCGCTTGCTTCCATGCGCATGCTTACCGCAGGGCGGTGTTGCATTATCAGGCGCAGTTACAATGGCCGGTCAGTATCAAGGAGCCGTCGCTCGACCGGGGATGCCGTTTGTCGTATGATCCGGAATGTTTTTATAATCCGGAGTCGTTGCCCGTCCGGATGGAACAACCGTTGAAGATGCCGGAAGATTCCGGGTATGTGGAACAGGTGCGGGGTGAGGATGATCCGTTGGCGCGTATCTTGCCGGGCATGGAGCGATATGAAAAGGTGAAGATGTTGTTTGAGACTTGTTTGAATCAGATATATTGTGAACAGGGACCGGATTGGGGAGAGAAAGACCCGAAAGGGTTCATTGTGGCTCTCGCTTCACTTTGTTTTGATTCCGGAATTCCGGAAGAAGATACTGTCCGTTGGATCTATTCCCGAATATGGAGTTTTCGCGACCAGAACTTGTTGAGGATGACGGTACATAATGTATATCTTGCGCGTAAGTCGTTCGGGAAGAAACCCTGTCTGCCGAAACCGATGAATTTGTTGGCACGGATGGAAGAGTTTCTGAAACGGAGGTATGAGTTTCGCAAGAATGAGATTGTTGGTGAGGTGGAGTATAGGGAGAAACATTCTTTCTGTTTCCGTTTTCGGCCTGTCACGACGGAGGTGTTGAATAGCATTTGCCTGAATGCTATGGAAGAGGGGTTGGAGATTTGGGACAAGGATGTGAGGCGGTATATTTATTCGACACGGGTACCTAGCTATGACCCGTTGGAGGAGTTTTTGTTTCATTTGCCGGAATGGGATGGGGAAGATCGGATACGGGCGTTGGCCGACAGGGTGCCTGTCTCGGATCCGGAATGGAGAAACCGTTTTTATCTTTGGTTTGTCAGCATGGTTGCCCATTGGAGGAAGGTGGATCGGTTGTATGCAAACAACCTTGTGCCTGTTCTTGTGGGTGGGCAAGGTGTTTCGAAGTCGACTTTTTTCCGTTTGCTTCTGCCGCCTGTGTTGAGGGATTATCATGCGGAAAGCATTAATTTGGAGAATAAGAGTGAGGCTGAGTTGCTGATGGCGCAAAATCTGTTGATAACCATCGATGAGTTCGATCGATTGAACGGGAAGTACCAGGCCGATTTGAAACATTTGATCCAAAAGCCGGAAGTGAAAGTGCGCCGCCCGCATCAGAAGGCATTTCAACAGATGAGGCGTTTGGCCTCGTTCTCGGCAACCGCCAATCCGATGGAATTGTTGACCGACCCGACCGGAAGCCGCCGGTATATATGTGTGCAGGTGATGGGGCCGATAGATGTGTCTTCGCCGATAGAATATGGACAGTTGTATGCGCAGGCGGTTCATGCGATCCGTTCGGGCGAACGTTATTGGCTGAATATGGAAGAAGAACGGTTGTTGACGCAGAGCAATAGCGGTTTTCAGGATGAACCGTTGGAGATGCAATATCTGTTTTCCTATTTCCGTTTGCCGGAAGAGGGAGAGAAAGAGGAGCGGTTTACGTCGGTCGAATTGCTGGATATTATCTCCGAACGTTCCAAACGGAAGTTCAGTAATACTTCCGCCTGTCGCTTTGGTAAGATGCTGAATGCATCAGGCATCCGAAAGATACATACAAAGACAGGGAATTATTATTGTTTGGTGAGGAAAAGTTAGTGAATAATGCGCTGGTATGGCAATGTGTCAATGTGCTAATTATGGGAAAGGTGAACGGTTTGTTACTAACCGTTCACCTTTTTTTGAAACCATTCATCTGTATTTTGTATCTCTGTTCGTTGTGTTATAGGTAATTAGATGTAGTTGGGTGAACGGTGAACGGCTTTGTGCTGTTTTTTTCTTAGATTATAAGAACAACCGTTGGAACTCCTGTTCGAAATTCGGGGTAAATACGTTTTTTCCCAGATTGGCTTTTATCTCTTCCATCGGCCAGAAACGTCCGCCATCTAACTCTTCGGTATCTGGTTGGATTTCTCCGTTGTAGACGGTACGAAAGGTATTGACCAGTTCTTTTTCGATGGCCGATTCGAAAACATAGCGGGTAATGAATTGCGGGGTGAAATCGGTAATCCCTAACTCTTCGCGCACTTCCCGGCGGAGAGCTTCTTCAACCGTTTCGCCGTAATCGATATGTCCTCCGACGGCCGTATCCCATTTACCGGGTTGGATATCTTTGGTCATGGAACGTTTTTGCAGATATAGTTCTCCGGCATCGTTAAAGATATGCAGATGGATGACCGGATGCAGTTGTTTGCTTCCGCTATGACATTCTTTTCGGGTCGCTTTACCTATTGTTTCTCCCATTTCGTTGACGAGAGGGAACCATTCTTCTTTCATCTTTTTCTTTGTTTTTGAGGTTGCAAAGATAAGGAATAAAGGTAGTTGGAATGTGGAATTTAATTATTACTTTTGTCAAGGACATAATAAAAAAGAATAACTATGACAAAATCAACTATGGCCATGGAAGCTGAAAAAGCTGAACTGGCGAGAATTATATTAGCCTTGGATGATATGGAATTAGTAAAGAAAGTGAAAGCTTCCGTCAAACGTATTACCACTCCGAAAGAAGACCCCTTTTTTACTAATCCGGCAAATCTTGCTCATTTCCGGAAATCAGTGAAGCAGAGGGAGAATGGAGAGGTGGTGGAATTGACGAAGGAAGAGTGGCAAAAAATGTTATTATCGGAATAATATGTATAAAGTTATTCCAACAAAGCAAGTGCTGAGTGATATTGAATCATTCAAGCGGGCAGGAGATAAAACGAGTTTGAAGAAAATATATTCTTTGATTGAAGAACTCTATGAACATCCTTACACCGGCACAGGTAAACCTGAGTCTCTGCGAGGCAACTGGTCCGGTTATTGGTCTCGTCGTATCAATAAAAAAGATCGATTGATCTACGCAGTCGAGGAAGACAAGGTAATTGTAACGGTCGTGCAAGCAAAAGAACACTATAATGATAAATGACCGTGTCGTTACAATTTTCCGATAACCTTTGCCAATTCCTCATCCGATAACCCTTCCCCATAAGTCGCATAATCCAGCCGGAATGTACAACCATTCTTATATTCGGAACAACCGTAGGCTGTTTTGCCTCGCAGGATATTTCCTTTCTTGCAGATGGGGCAAACCGGTTTTGCCGGTTGTTGGGGGACTGCTTTCTCTTTGGGAGCCTCTTCCTTTTTAGCACGCGGCTTGCGGGGTTTCTTTTCTTTTTTCTCCTCTTTCGGTGCTTCTTTGGCGGTGTCCTCGATGGTGATGGTGCGGGTGGACTGGTCGGAAAGGACGTTGATGACTACCTGGTGGACCATCTGTTTGAGTTCGTCCAGGAATGTTTTTGCCTCATAAGTACCACGTTCTATCTGACGCAGTTTCTTTTCCCATAAACCGGTCAGTTCGGCACTTTTCAGTAACTCTTCGTGTATTGTACCTATCAATTCCTTTCCGGTGGCGGTAGGGAACAGGTTCTTTCGTTCTTTACGGATATAGTTACGTTTGAAAAGCGTTTCAATGATAGCTGCACGGGTGGAAGGGCGGCCGATACCGTTTTCCTTCAAGGCATCACGCAAATCGTCATTATCGACCAGCTTACCGGCCGTTTCCATTGCACGGAGCAACGTAGCCTCTGTATAAGGCTTGGGCGGAGTCGTCCAAGTCTCCTTTAATAAAGGTTTATGCGATCCGGTTTCTCCTTTGGTAAAGTCCGGCAATACGCCTTCTTCCTCGGTCGGTTCGGCATCCGGGTCCTTTTGCTCCGCACCGAATACGACGCGCCATCCCGGTTTTAATATCTGTTTTCCGGTTACTTTGAAATCAACTTTACCCACTTTACCGAGTACGGTTGTGGTGGAGATTTCACAGTCCGGATAAAAGGCGGCGATGAAACGACGGGCAACCAGGTCATATACCTTCCGTTCATTCTCCGTCAGGTTACGGGCGGGTACACCGGTCGGGATGATGGCGTGGTGGTCGGTAACCTTTGAGTTGTCGAATACTTTTTTGCTTTTGGGAATCTTGGCATTCAACAGGGAAGCCGTCAGTTCGGTATAATCGACCAGCCCTTTCAGCGTATTCGGAACTTTCGGGTAAATATCATCACTCAAGAAAGTGGTATCTACACGGGGGTAGGTGGTCACTTTCTTTTCATATAATGACTGAATCAGTTTTAATGTATCGTCGGCGGTAAATGCAAACTTTTTGTTGCATTCCACCTGCAACGAGGTCAGGTCGAAAAGGCGGGGGGCATATTCCTTCCCTTTCTTTTCGGAAATATCGGTGACGGTAAAGTCTTCCTGCTGTACGATTTCGAGGAAGGCTTCCCCTTCTTCCTTTTTGGTGAATTTACCCTTGGTAGCGGAGAAGGTTGTATTCCGGTAGACGGTTTTCAACTCCCAGTAAGGTTCGGGCTTGAAATTATCTATCTCTGCCTGGCGGTTTACAATCAGTGCCAGTGTCGGTGTCTGGACACGGCCGATAGAAAGCACCTGCCGGTTCTGTCCGTAACGGATTGTATATAATCGGGTTGCATTCATTCCCAGCAACCAGTCGCCTATGGCACGGGATAATCCGGCCTCGTATAGTCTGGCAAATTCAGTCTGTTCTTTCAGATGCTGGAAACCTTCGCGAATGGCTTCTTCGGTAAGGGATGATATCCATAAACGGTAAACCGGGCATTTACAGCCGGCTTTCTGCATCACCCAACGTTGAATCAGTTCTCCTTCCTGGCCGGCATCACCGCAGTTGATGACCATCTCTGCATTCTGCATCAGGCTTTCAATCACTTTGAACTGTTGTTCGTAGGTCGGGTTACTAATCAACTTGATGCCGAAACGGGGGGGGATCATAGGAAGTGCTCCCAGGCTCCATCGTTTCCAGTCGTCAGTGTATTCGTGAGGTTCCTTGAGTGTACACAGATGTCCGAATGTCCAGGTAACCTGATATCCGTTTCCTTCAATATACCCATTCATTCTTTTTGTAGCCCCCAGTACTTCGGCAATCTCTCGTGCCACACTCGGTTTTTCAGCAATACATACTTTCATCTGCAATCTAATCCTTTCGTAAAAATCACACAAATGTACGCTTTCCTGTTGACTTAATAAAATCGTAGATAGAATTAAAGAAGTTCGCAGGAATGCCGGTCTTATTTTACAGACATGTTTGTGAGGTATATAGAATATCTCTATATTTGACAAGTCTTAGGACATGAAGAGTATGGATTGTGTTTCCACTTATTAGTTTAAATGTATAATAATTCAGAACAGGAAAAGATACTTATTGCAGGTTTGATTCAGGATGACGAGTCTGCATTCTGTGAATTATACGCTTTGTATAAGAACAGGCTGATGTTCTTTGCAATGAAGTTTCTTAAATCGAAAGAATTTGCAGAAGATGTTTTTCAGGATGCTTTCACCTCCGTCTGGCAAAACAGGCGTTTCCTGAATCCGGATTCTCCTTTTGCACCTTATGTTTATACAATTGTGAAAAACCGGATTCTCAATCTGCTGGCCGGGATAGAGAAAGAGCAACAACTTAAAAATATCATCTTGTCCGGTTCGGTGGATGTGACCAATGATACGGAAGATAAAATATTGGATGACGACCTGAACCAACTGCTCGAAAAGGCTCTGCTCGATTTGACTTCGCAGCAACGCCGTATCTTCGATATGAGCCGGAAAGAGATGAAGTCTCATAAGGAAATAGCGGAAGAATTAAATATTTCAGTTTATACTGTCCAGCAGCATATCTCTGCGTCTTTGAAAGTAATACGTTCATATTTAGTGAAATACTCCGGGACGTATGCCGATTTACTAGTACTGCTCTTTTGCCTGAATTCATAATAAAAGTTAATCATATCCCAGTTGTACCTCGTTTCGTGGTACTATAAATACATGCACCGATAATATGGCAGATTTGAAGTATATAAACAACCTATTGAAACGATTCGTCGACGGCCTCTACACCCGTAAAGATGCCGACGACCTGTTGAAGCATTTCCATGCTGGAAAATACAATACGGAAATATCCGAAGCAATGGACACTGTATGGGAAGAAATGGAGGAAGATGAGGTTTCGTCGTTGCAGCATCAGCAATACAGGGAAGAGGCCCGTTTGTTATTGTCGCGCATCCGGAAACCGGAGAAACGTTTCTCCTTTATTCCCTATTTGAGATATGTGGTAATCGTGGCTGTCATCTTGTCGATAGGTTGGGGCGGATTCCGCCTGATACGTTCGAATCAGGAAAAGGTATTGACATATACGGAAGTGCATGTGAAGAACGGCGAACATAAACGGGTTATTTTGCCGGACGGGACTTCCGTAACATTGAATGCCGGTTCTTATTTAAGATATCCCCGGGAGTTCATTACTGATGTCCGCCGGATAGAGATGAATGGAGAAGCATTTTTCGAAGTAACCCGGGATGAAGAGAAACCTTTCCTTATCCATACGAAAGATGCCGATGTAAAGGTGCTGGGTACTTCCTTCAATGTGAAAGCCTTCGATATGGACGAGCAGTTGACTGTTAGTGTTCAGACGGGGAAAGTGCAGGTCGATTTACCGGAAGCGATGATGCGCCTGTTGCCGGATGAACAGTTCGTGATGGATAAGACGAAAGGCGAGTTCCAGAAACGGAATGAAGATGCAAGGCTTTCCACTGTCTGGATAAAAGGTGGTCTTTACTTTAACAGGACTCCCATACGGACCGTTGTCAATGAACTGGTCCGCATGTATAACCGGACTATTGAATTTGCCCCGGGTGCGGAATATGACGATTATATTTACGGGGAACATGATAATAAAAGTCTGGAAGCAGTACTTAAATCGATACAATATTCAACAGATATAAAATACAGGATAGAAAATGACAAAATAGTTTTATATAAGAATTGATTATTAACTTATTCTAAATTGATACTTACATGAAAGACACCAGTTAACTTATCCACAAAAAGAAAAGGAAGGTCACAGAGACCTCCCTTATACTCTACCGATTGTCCGGAGTGGAGGCCAGACAATCTATACGGAGTCGTTTTAAATTACTATTCAAAACAACCATAAAACATTCCAAATTTATGAACTTCCTTAATATTAAGAAGTATTGTTGGGCTTGTTATGCTGTACTTTTTGTTTTTTTAGCAGTTGTATGCGCACAACCGGCGATGGCCCAAACGATAAAATCAGAAGTAGTGACCGTTGAGGTCCACAATCAACCGGTAGAAAAGGTCCTCAAAGAGATTTCCCAGCAAACGGGAGTCAAGTTCTTCTACGGCGAGATCGTCACCAACAACAAGTTAACGGTCAATTTGTCCTTTAATAGCAAACCGTTGAAAGACGTCTTAACTGAAATATCCAAACAGACCGGTCTGGATTTTAACCGGGAGAACAATACCATTGCAGTCAGCGTGCGTAAAACCAACGCTGCTCCGTCCCGTCAGCAGGCACAGCCGGAAAAGAAAATTTCAGGTGTGGTAACAGACGACAGAGGAGATGCTGTTATCGGTGCGAATGTGGTAGTGAAAGGTACCACTAACGGCACAATTACAGATATCGACGGTAAATTCAGCCTGGATGTTCCGTCCGGCAGTACACTGACGATTTCCTACATCGGTTATCTGAACAAAGAGATACGTGTAGACGGACAGCAGTCGCAATATGCAGTTAAGTTGCTGGAAGATACCCAGACGCTGGATGAAGTTGTTGTCGTAGGTTTCGGTACACAGAAAAAAGCCAATCTGACAGGTGCCGTGAGTACGGTGAAGATGGAAGAGGTAATGGGTGACCGTCCGGTCGTTTCCGCCAGCCAGGCGTTGCAGGGAGCTATGCCGGGTCTGACAATTACCACCAATGCCGGTAGCCCGGGTAAGAGTATGACATTGAATGTTCGCGGTACCAACCGTCTGAATATCGACGAATACGGAGAAGGCGAACCGTTGGTATTGGTCGATAACGTTTCGATGGATATCAATATGATTTCTCCGTCCGATATTGAAACGGTAACAGTCTTGAAGGATGCGGCTTCTGCTGCTATCTACGGTGCACGTGCTGCTTTCGGTGTTATTTTGATTACAACCAAACAGGCGAATAAAGAGCAAAAGGTTTCTATCAATTACAACAACAACTTTGCATTCTCAAAGCCTCAGTCTTTGATAGAAAAAGCGTCTCCGCTGGAAACAGTCCGTTTCTATAATGATATGGGATATAAGAACGGCCGTTATAACAACGGACAGGATATCACTGCGTGGTTGGGCTATCTGGAAGATTACCAGGCAAATCCGGGTAAATATCCGTTAGGCTATTATATGGATGATAATGGTAACCGCTACGATTTAAAAGAGAACAACCACTTGGAACGTATGATGGATAATTATGGTTTCCAGCAGACACATAATGTTTCAGTGAGCGGCGGTACAGCCAAGTCTGCTTACCGTCTATCTTTCGGATACCTGGATGAAGACGGTATTCTGGTTACGGATAAGGACGGTTATAACAGATACAACCTGTCTTCTTTCGTGAATACGGAAATTACTTCCTGGTTGAAAGTGCAGGCGGATATTAAATACTCCAAGTCGAAAACGACTAACCCGAATATGAATACGTTGAGAAACTGGTCTCCGTATCGTCTGGCCCAATTGCTGCCGACTTATTATCCGGAAGGTGACGTTGAGATAAACGGGGAAACTTATCCAATCGGTACTCCCCGCTGGAATATCATGAATTCTCCGGTCCAGGCAAAGAACAACGAAGATATCCGTCTTTTCGGTAAAGCTATTTTTAATCCGATGGAAGGGCTGTTAATCAATGCTGAATATACTTTCAACAGAACAAATTACGACCAGGACGAATACCAGAAAACAGTGAAGTATGTCAATGCGGAAAACAACTATTTCTCAGTGGCGGACTCCTATAGCGGTAACTCTTCATACCAGTTGGATGAAAAGCATATCAACTACAATGCAATCAACGTTTACGGAAATTACGATAAGACGATAAACGACCACTCTTTCAGTGTAATGGCAGGTTTCAACCAGGAATACAGTTACATGCGTAGAGTTTGGGGAAAGAAATTGCATGTGGTAAATCCGGAACATCCCTCATTGAGCGGTGCGGACGGTACCATGACTACCGGCGATGAATATGACGAATATTCGCTACGTGGTCTGTATTACAGAGCTTCTTATAACTATAAAGGAAAATATCTGTTTGAAACGAACGGACGTTATGATGGTTCTTCCAAATTCCCTTCAGGCAACCGTTTCGGTTTCTTCCCATCTTTCTCGTTGGGTTGGAGAGTTTCTGAAGAAAAATTCATGGATTGGTCGAAGGAATATGTTACGAACTTCAAGCTGAGAGGTTCTTTCGGACAGGTAGGTAACCAGGCAATTAAGAACTATGCATTCCTGGGCGTAATGGCTACGGAAAACGGATGGCTGGAAAATGGCTTATGGAATATAACCCGTAAAGTTCCGGCTTTGGTTAGTTCGAGCTTTACCTGGGAAAAGGTAGAGACGCTGGATATCGGTTTCGACTTGGGTATGTTCGATAACCGTTTAGACCTGGTATTTGACTGGTATCGTCGTGATACGAAAGGTATGTTGGCTCCGGGTAAGGAACTTCCTTCTGTGCTTGGCGGTTCTTCTCCGTTGGAAAATTCGGCCGACTTGCGTACAAAAGGTTGGGAGTTGGCAATAAACTGGAGAGACCGTATCGGTAAAGACTGGCGTTATAACATCGGTTTGAACCTGTATGATTCACGTTCAAAAGTAACGAAGTTCGATAACCCGACAGAATCATTGTCTACTTATCGTGTAGGTCAGGAAATAGGGGAAATCTGGGGATTTGTTACAGACCGTTTCTATACGGAAGATGATTTCGAAACGATTGATGAGGCGAAAGGTATCTATAAACTGAAAGAAGGAGTTCCTACTATTGACCCGTATGTACGTGACCCGAGACCGGGTGATATCCTGTTCAAAGACTTAAACGGAAATGGTAAAATTGATAACTCCGGTGATAACACGGCTAAAGATGCGGGTGACAGAAAGATTATCGGTAATAATTCCAGACGCTATCCGTATGCAATCAATGCCGGTGTGGGTTGGAAAGGTTTTGACCTGACCGTATTCTTCCAGGGGGTTGGAAAACGTGACCTGATTGTCGGTACGGACGGTAAATCAAATTTCCTGGCATGGCCGCACACCAACACGGATAACCCGAATGCTGCTGCTACTGTATTGAAACACCACCTGGATTATTGGACTCCTGAAAATCCGAATGCTTATTACCCGCGTTTAGGAAACCAGACAGGTGTGAACCAGGGAACGGATGGTTTCAACAGAAGGAATCAGACTAAATATCTGATGGATGCCTCTTACATCAAACTGAAAAATATCACATTGAGTTATTCATTCCCGAGTAGCTGGCTTGAGAAAACAAGAGCGATTTCGGCTTTTAAAGTATTCTTTAGTGGTGAAGACCTCTGGACAAAACATCATATGTATAAAGGAATGGACCCTGAACAAACGATGAGTATTAATGACTTATATCCGTTCATGAAGAAATTCTCTTTTGGTATTAATGTTACTTTATAATTTGTATAACACTTGATTCTTATGAAAAAAATATATTTATCAGCTTGTCTAGCTGCTTTTCTTATTGGAGGTACTTCCTGCCTGAATGATGAATTCCTGGATAAATACCCGATCGATAAAGAAACGGAAAACACGGTCTTTACGACTTATGATAATTTTAAAATGTACGCGTGGGGATTGTATAATAAAACACTGATTGCTTATCAGAACTATCCTCAGGCAGGAGATGTATCGGATATGCTGTTCGATTCGAATGATGCCCGTGGTATCGCCTGGGCAAACAACCGTATGTCTGCTTCGAATGTAAGTGCGGATACATGGACGTTTGAATTTATCCGCCGGGTGAATCTGATGCTGGATAATATCGAAAACTCACAGATGACGGAAAAGGAGAAAGCGCACTGGCGTGGAGTCGGTTATTTTTTCCGTGCTCATGAATACTTCAAACTTCTTCAGAAGTTCGGCGACTTGCCCTGGCTGGAACATCTGGTAGGGACCGGAGATGTGGATGTATTATACGCAAAACAAGATTCCCGTGAGGTGGTTGCCAATCACATGTTGGAAAATCTATTGTATGCCGAAGAGCATATAAACGAGAAAGGTGACGGTGATAATACGGTTAATCCGAATGTAGTACGTGCTTTTATTTCCCGTTTCGGTCTGTATGAAGGGACCTGGAGAAAGTATCATGGCAGTGTGGATAATGTAGACGGTACGAAATATCTGGAAGCAAGCGTGAAAGCCTCCCAGAAACTTATCGACCAGAATCTGGGGCTGATGGCGGACTATGATGATGTTTTTAACTCATCTAGCCTGAAAGGACAAAGCAGTATCCTTCTGTATCGGGAGTACCTGGAGAACGAAAGCGGGAAGGGGCACGATTTGACTCAGCGTACGACTGGCGAACGTTTGTATGAAGGTTCAAAGAAGTTGGTAGAACAGTACTTATGTGCTGACGGACGGCCTATTTCTACTTCTACTGTTTATGATGGCGACAATACGGTGTATGATGAATTCAGAAATCGTGACTTACGTCTGTATTATACAATTTGTCCTCCTTATAAAGTGACGGTTTCTACGGATTTATCCCATTGGGAATATACGGGCAACGCTGTGGAACGTGAGTATATGGATTTAATGGGTAAGTTATCTAAAAATAATCCGGAGAGGAAAATGTTGCCTCTGTCGAAGAAGGCTTCTTATATTGCGAATATACCGAATTTGACGGCAGTAAAAGTCAGCGGTGTGGATACGCAGACCGGTTACTTCATGTACAAATATTATAATGCGTTACCCGGAGCTGATAAAGGAGAGGTACAAGGTACCGACGGACCTATCTTCCGTATGGGAGAGGTGTTGATAAACCATGCCGAAGCAATGTTTGAACTGGGACGTTTCGACCAGTCTGTTGCCGATGCTACTGTCAACAAGTTGCGTGCACGTGCCGGTGTTGCGGCAATGGTAGTAAACAATATCGGAGCGGATTTCGACAAGTTCCGTGATTCGGATGTCGCCCCTGTTTTGTGGGAGATACGCCGTGAGAGATGTTCCGAATTGATGGGTTCAGGTTTCCGTTTTGACGATATCAAACGTTGGAAAAAAGGTAACTATCTGAATGAACAGCCTGTCGGCGTCAAGATTAATAATATAGAAGATTACAATAGCGAAGCGCTGGCAAAGAGTCTGTATAAAGGTTCGGAAATGCCTCGCTATGTAAACTGCGTTACTTATATCGAGAAACCGAATCCGGGGTGGGAAGATAAATGCTATCTGTATCCTATTCCTTTGAAACAAACTCTTTTAAATGAAAATCTGGTGCAGAACCCAGGTTGGAAATAATTGAACATACCTTACCGCATCCGGACCAGGATGCGGGAGTAATTCTGATTTCTTCCGAATGAAAAAACGATTTCATTCGGAAGAAATTTATTTTATTCGTATCTTTAACGCTCTTATGCGGTAATAATAACAACATTATCTAATAAAAACACGATATCATGAATAGTAAGCTAATGTTTTTGGCTGCGACCTCCGGACTATCAGTAACGGGACTTGCAGCAAACTACACCAACTTCATTATCATCAACCTCGATGATGCCGGTTATGGGGATTTTTCTTATAATGGCGCATACGGATATAAAACGCCGAATATCGATCGTATGGCAGCCGAAGGAGTCCGTTTCACTCATTTTCTGGCCGGACAACCGATCAGTGGTGCTTCACGTGCCGGACTGCTGACCGGATGCTATCCGAACCGTATCGGATTTGCCGGTGCTCCGGGACCGGGTTCTGATTATGGCATCAGTCCGGACGAAATGACGATAGGAGAGTTGTTGAAGCAGAAAGGATACAGTACCGCAGTTTTCGGTAAATGGCATCTGGGCGATGCGAAACAGTTCCTGCCTTTGCAGAACGGTTTCGATGAATATTACGGATTGCCTTATTCAAACGATATGTGGCCTTTCCATCCGCAGCAGGGAGAGGTATTCAATTTCCCGGACCTGCCGACCTATGACGGAAATGAGATTATCGGTTATAACACCGACCAGTCACAGTTTACAACGGATTATACCAACCGTACGGTCAATTTCATCAAGAAGAACAAGAATAAACCGTTCTTTATCTATTTGGCACATTCCATGCCGCATGTTCCGCTGGCCGTTTCCGACAAGTTTAAAGGAAAAAGCGAACAGGGACTGTATGGCGATGTCATGATGGAACTGGACTGGAGTGTCGGTGAAGTATTGAAAGCGCTCCGCGAACAGGGGTTGGAAGAAAATACACTGATTGTCCTTACGTCTGATAACGGCCCGTGGGCGAACTACGGTAACCATGCCGGTTCGGCCGGCGGATTGCGTGAGGCTAAAGCTACCACTTTCGACGGAGGTAACCGTATCCCTTGCGTGATGTACTGGAAAGGTACTACTCAGCCGGGTACAACCTGTAACAAGCTGGCTTCCAATATCGACCTTCTTCCGACATTGGCAGATATCAGCGGCGCACCGCTGCCCCAGCGTAAGATTGACGGTGTCAGCATCCTGCCTTTGATAAAAGGGGAGAAAGATGCCAACCCGCGCGAATCGTTCGTTTATTATTATCACAAAAATGATTTGGAAGCAGTCACGGACGGTAAGTTCAAGCTGGTCTTCCCGCATAAATATGTCACCTACGGCGCTTATGTGCCGGGTAACGACGGACAGCCGGGAGATTTGACAAACCTGGAATTGAAGAAAGCCGAGATGTATGACCTGCGCCGTGACCCGGGAGAACGTTACGACGTTATTTCCCAATATCCGGAAGAAGCAGCCAAGCTGATGAAGATTGCCGACGATATGCGTAAAGACCTGGGAGATAACCTGACACGTGTGAAGGGAACAGGACGCCGCGAACCGGGAAAACTGAAATAATAATAATATAGAAATGAGAAACGCTAATCTAATTGTAAAAGCAGGTATGTTGGCAACATGCCTGCCTTTTATTGGCTGTAACTCGGCCAATAAATCAGAGAAAAGCCAGGAAGAACGTCCGAATATTCTCTTTATCTTGTCTGACGACCATACAGGTCAGGCATGGGGTATCTACGGAGGTATTCTGGCCGACTATGTGAAGAACGAGAATATCCGCCGCCTGGCCGCCGAAGGCTGCGTGCTGGATAACTGTTTCTGTACGAACTCAATCTCCGCACCGAGCCGTGCCGCCATTATGACCGGGGCATACAGCCACCGCAACGGTGTCTATACGCTGGAGGACGGGTTGGACCCGGCAGTCGATAATATCGCTAAGCAAATGCAGGCCGGCGGTTACCAGACTGCCCTGATTGGTAAATGGCATCTGAAAAGGCAACCGGCCGGCTTCGACCACTTCAATGTGTTCCATGACCAGGGAGAATATGTCAATCCGATCTTCAAGACTGCCGAGAACTGGGTAGACGACGATAAGGGCAAGCAAGGCACCGAGGTAAAAGGTTTCTCTACCGATATCGTTACCGACCAGACCATCGACTGGATACGTAACCGAGATAAGAACAAACCGTTCATGATGTGCTGTCATTTCAAGGCAACGCACGAACCCTGGGATTTTCCCGAACGGATGAAACATCTGTACGATGATGTTGTCTTTCCGGAACCGGAAAGTATGATGGAGTTCGGACCGGAGAAATCGGGTAGGGCCTTCACTGGACAGCAACTAGAGAATATGGGATGGCGTTGGGAGACTGCTTCCAAGGACCCGGATGCCTGGTGGTGCCGCTATCCGGAACTGCCTTTCTCTACGAAAGGTATGGATAAAGTGGCTGCCCGCAAGAAAATCTATCAGAAAATGATTAAAGATTACCTGCGTTGCGGCGCGACCATCGACGACAACATCGGACGTTTGCTCAAGATGCTGGATGAAGAAGGACTGGCCAATAATACTATTATCGTCTATGTCTCCGACCAGGGGTATTTCCTGGGTGAACACGGCATGTTCGATAAACGTATGATGTATGAAGAACCGTTGCACATGCCTTTCGTGATTCGTTATCCGAAAGAGATTCCGGCGGGAACACGCAACAAGGATATTATCCTGAATGTAGATTTCGCTGCCACACTTGCCGATTACGCGGGTATCAAGGCACCGGAAAAATCACAGGGAGAAAGTTTCCGTCAGAACCTGAAAGGTGAAACACCGGCCGACTGGCGTAAGGAAATGTATTACCGTTACTGGACACACCATTCCATCCGCCCTGCCCACATGGGTATCCGCAACGAACGGTATAAACTGATGTTCCTTTACGGCGACCGTCTGAATGCAACCGGCTCGGAAGAAACTCCGACAACACCGGCCTGGGAATTTCATGACCTGCAAGTCGACCCGAAAGAAGATAAGAATATGTACAATGAACCGCAGTATGCCGATGTTATCAAGGATATGAAGCAGGAACTCTTGAAACTCCGTGCGGATGTAGGCGATACGGACGCCGATACTCCCCGGATGAAAGAAATTATGGACCAGTATTATTGGTAATATGCGCTTTTATCTATTGGAGGAGAATAATATTTATGTTTAGAAAAAATTGAACTATCTACGGTGTCTTTTAACGAGGCGAGCCTCGTGCCGCAGGCTCTATTTTGCCGTTGGTTTCAACCCAATGTCATCAATTTAAGGTTCATAGTGCTCTTTTGTAATTAGTTAGAGTATAGTTTTTACAATTGGGCCTTCCTTTCCTTGCTCGTGGAAACTTTCTTCCCGGTCTGATGGGCACCA
>NZ_JAMOKT010000087.1:0-23746 GCF_023656795.1 Parabacteroides caeci | reverse complement strand
ATGACCATTATCAATGCTTTACGGGCAAAACTTGTGGCGAGAATGTTCGCCGTTATCAAAAGGGATGAATTTTATTCTCCTATTTTATCGGAAAATTTTTGCTAAAAACATAAGAATATGAAAGAAATATTCCATCGTTTCACAAAGCTGAATACATTTATTCAGGGAAGCGGTTTAGGCCTGAGTATATGTGAAATGATTGTTCATAAGCTAGGTGGTAGGATATGGGTGGATTCGGAAATAGACAGAGGTACCTGTTTCTGGTTCACCGTACCTTACCAATTTACCGAATAATATTTTTTTAGATTTTAAGTTATTAGGTCGTGAGACCTGCTGTAGCCAGATATGTCGTGAGATATAGGCTACCTTTACTATTATTAAAGCCCCGGGCCCTATATATACCGGGGCTTTATTTTTTTGTTCCCCGCCAGGGGAATGATTTAGCTGTAAAATTATGTGAACGCCAATAGGATATTTTTGCCTGAAAGGTGTGTTAATTATAGTCGTATAAGAGGTGTTGTGAGAGCTGAAAAACAATAGGAAAAGGTGTTAAATATGAATGACTAAATTAATCGACCCTTTTTTCTAGTCACTTTTAAACACTTCTTTGAAAATGACTGTTTATGCCTTTTCACCAACCATAAGAATAAAATAATCAATGATTTTCATTCATTTTTCGGTGTAGAAGATTTGTTGGTAAATTTATTTTCATTTACTTTGCAGGTGACTAGAAAAAAGGGTCGTTATATCTAGTCATTTTGGTGTTAATAAATATGAATAAAAAAGAAACCGGACCCTTAAACGGGCTATAATACAGGTCTGATGTATATGAAGAGAATGCAATCAGGGAATCCTTCGGACGTCCTTAAATGGGCGGAGAAGGGATAAATAGAATAAATTCGCTTGTAAATCAGTTGGTCGTGAGATAAAACTGAAAGTAACCCCTCTTCAAACTTATTTTTGAAGAGCCTCGCACTTTGGAGTTCCCCGGATATAAATACCGGGGGACTGTGGCGGGGAAATCGTGCTTTCATGAATGAATCCACACCTTTTATTATTATATTATCAATTAAAATATTCATTTCTATGATAAAGATACAGCCGTTTGAAACGAGAACACAGTTGAGTAACAGGGATAGTCTGAGTTTCGGGCATGAGATAGAAATAATTATTGACATTAAAGGTGCCGATGTTTTTGGGATAAACGATGTATTCTCTGATTATAAAGCGAAGTTGCAAGCATTCAATGATTCTGTCATCTATATACCTAAAAATGCTTATACGGAACAGATGAAGAGAGTCAGCCAGCAGCGTCAGAGCCTTCATATTGCCATAGTTATTGAGATAAAAAACTATCTGAGGCATTTCGATATAGTAAGAATAAATGCCGCCACGCATCTAAAGCCCCTTGCCGATTCGTTTTTAAGGGTGCAGAAGCTGTCGTTTGACAATCAGACAAATTTTATAGACAATTTCTTGCAGACGCTGGCCTCGGATGAATATAAAAGGGAAGTCGCCCTGCTGGAATTGGGTAATTGGACGGATGAACTTAAAAGGGTGAACGACATTTGTGAGAAGCTGACATTGAAACATTATAAAGAACACTCCGGAAAAACCGGAAAAGGAAATAGCGGAACAACGCGCCTCGCCTATGAGGCGTCTTATAATATATTGGTGGAAAAATTGAATGCACTGGAAAGGGTCGACGGTGATGAAAGTTATGCAGAGCTTTTCACATGGTGGAATGCGCGTATCGACCATTACCGTGCGATGACCTCCAATAACCTCAGGCCGTGAGGTCTTACGTAACCGTATATGTCATGAGACATAGATTACTTAAATCATTCTAAGCCCCGGAAATAATCGGTATTTCCGGGGCTTTTTTTCTATTCCCGCACTCTCTTTTTCATCTTTCCGTTTTAGTATACTTTACCGTTTTGACAGGCTGACCTTTTCAAAATGGAAGGGTTGCCTCTTCCGGCGTTACACTGCGTTTTTCTGATAAGTATTTGTGATACAGTTCTTAACGGGTTGTTGCCTCCGCTTTGGCACGGCTTTGGCATATAGAAGGGCAAAATGATTTGTATAAACGATTAAAAGACAAAGCTATGTTAGAGAATGAAATTGTATCATTTATTTTTTTATGTGCGGTAGGTAGCCTTTGCTACTGGTTTTTTTTCAAGTGTGTAGATTGGTTCGAAAAGATTTAAAGGAAGGAGGAGAGATATGTTCGTAGCACTGTTTATACTCTGCCTGATTATCTTCGGGTATCTGATGTATGTGTTGATTAAGCCCGAAAAGTTTTAAACAAATATGAAGGTAAAAAGATGAATACGGAATTATTAGGTAGCATCGCGCAAATAGTACTCATGGTCGTGCTGGCCTACCCGCTGGGGAAGTACATTGCAAAAGTTTATAAAGGGGAGAAGACCTGCCTGGACTTCATCGCCCCGGTGGAAAGATGGATTTTTAAACTGTGCGGCATCGACCCGAACGTGGAAATGAGTTGGAAGAGTTTCCTCAAAGCATTGCTGACCATTAATCTGTTTTGGTTTTTCTGGGGAATGTTCCTACTGTATTTCCAGCAGTACCTGCCGTTGAATCCCGACGGCAATGCGAGCCAGTCGTCGCACCTGTCGTTTAATACCTGTATCAGTTTCATGGTGAACTGTAACTTGCAGCATTACAGCGGCGAGAGCGGGTTGACTTATTTTACACAGTTGTTTGTCATCATGCTCTTCCAGTTTATTACGGCGGCAACGGGTATGGCGGCCCTGGCGGGAGTTTTCAAGGCGATGGCATCGAAATCGACTAATACGATCGGTAACTTCTGGAATCTGATGATGAAGAGCTGTACACGTATCCTGCTGCCGTTGGCGTTGGTGGTTGGTTTTATTCTGATTATAGAAGGTACGCCGATGGGATTCGACGGCAAGATGAAGCTGACGACGTTGGAAGGACAGGAACAACTTGTTTCGCAAGGTCCGGCTGCTGCAATCATCCCTATCAAACAGTTGGGAACGAATGGTGGTGGTTACTATGGGGTTAACTCTTCGCATCCGCTGGAAAACCCGTCTTACCTGACGAATATGGTGGAATGTTGGTCCATCCTTATACTGCCGATGGCGATGGTGTTTGCATTGGGATTTTATCTGAAACGGAAGAAACTTGCCTATTCGATATTCGGGGTGATGCTGTTTGCCTACCTCGTGAGTGTCGGCATCAATACATACTATGAAACGAAGGGGAACCCGATGATCTCGGCTATGGGAATCGACCAGCAGGCCGGTGCCATGGAAGGAAAGGAAACCCGCCTCGGTCCGGCTGCCACCGCTTTGTGGAGTTGCACGACGACGGTGACTTCCAACGGTTCGGTGAATGGTATGCATGATAGCACGATGCCGCTGTCGGGAATGATGGAGATGTTGAATATGCAGATTAATACCTGGTTCGGCGGTGTAGGCGTGGGATTCATGAATTATTACGCTTTCCTGATTATCGCTGTCTTTATCAGCGGGTTGATGGTCGGGCGCACGCCTGAGTTCCTGGGAAAGAAAGTGGAGGCACGCGAGATGAAGATTGCGACGATTGTGGCGCTGGCTCATCCGTTCGTTATCCTGATCGGCACGGCGGTGGCATGCTATTATTGGGTATATAATCCGGCCTTTGTGGAGGCGGAAGGAGGGTGGCTGAATAATCCTGGCTTCCACGGACTTAGCGAGATGCTTTACGAATATACGTCGTCTTCGGCAAACAACGGGTCGGGATTTGAAGGACTGGGCGATAATACCTATTTCTGGAACTTCACGACTGGCCTGGCACTGATTATCAGCCGTTATCTTCCTATCGTCGGGCAGGTTGCCATTGCGGGACTGCTGGCACAAAAGAAATATATCCCGGAAAGTGCAGGGACATTGAAGACAGATACGGCCACATTTGCCGTGATGACGTTCAGCGTAATCTTTATCGTTGCCGCCCTGTCTTTCTTCCCTGCGCTGACGCTGGGGCCGATAGCAGAATATTTCTCGATATATTAATAACGATTGATTGAATTAATACGTATCACAGTTTATTAAATTATGAATGTTTATTAGTAAAAACTGATTGTAACTTTTTCCCCTCTTGAGAGGGGGCAGGGGGTGTGTCATATCTCAGCCTGTAAACCGGCTTTATCATGCTACCCTCAATATAAATTAAACTATTTCCATGTTAATGCATTTTAAGCCTGCTTTATTGATATGTGTTAACACACCCCCTACCCCCTCTCGAGAGGGGAGAAGTTACTCCCGGCACTATAAGCATCTAGCTGATATTTTCCGGTATATGAAATTAACTCTGTCAATAGATATACAATTTATATCGAAACATAAAAAGAATAAGTAATATGAAAAATAATAAAGCCGCTTCCCTGTTTCCCAGGGAGCTTGTTATAGAAAGTTTGAAGCAATCGTTCGTGAAGCTGAACCCGAAGACGATGTTCAAGAATCCAATCATGTTTATCGTGGAGGTTGTCACGTTCGTAATGCTCTTTGTTACCATCTGGTCCGCTGCGACGGGCGACCACACGCAGGGTTCGTTCGGATACAATATGTTGGTTTTCATTGTGCTGTTTGTCACCTTGCTCTTTGCCAATTTTGCCGAGGCAATAGCCGAAGCACGCGGCAAAGCGCAGGCAGACAGCTTACGGAAAACTCGTGAGGAGACACCTGCCAAACTAATCGGTGCGAATGGCAGTATCACGACAGTCAGCAGTTCGCAACTGAAGAAAGGCGATGTTTTTATCTGTGAGGCAGGCGATACCATCCCTTCCGACGGTGAGATTATCGAAGGACTCGCCTCTATCGACGAAAGTGCCATAACAGGCGAATCGGCCCCGGTCATCCGCGAGGCAGGCGGCGATAAAAGTTCGGTAACGGGCGGTACGAAAGTTTTGTCTGACCAGATACGTGTGAAAGTGACTACGCAGCCAGGCGAAAGTTTCCTTGATAAGATGATCGCCCTGGTTGAGGGCGCTTCCCGCCAGAAAACACCCAATGAGATTGCGTTGACTATCCTGCTGGCAGGTTTTACGTTAGTGTTCGTGGTTGTTTGCGGGACGTTGAAGCCTATGGCTGATTATTCGAATACACAGATTACGATTGCTGCCTTTATCTCCTTGTTCGTCTGCCTGATTCCGACGACGATCGGAGGACTGCTTTCTGCTATCGGCATCGCCGGCATGGACCGTGCCTTGCGTGCAAATGTAATTACCAAATCCGGCAAGGCTGTAGAGACGGCAGGTGATATCGACACGCTGCTACTCGATAAAACAGGAACGATCACGATTGGCAACCGTAAGGCAACCCAGTTCTATCCTGTAAAATGGATTGACGAACAGGCATTTGTTCAGGCTTGCCTGATGGCATCCTTATCCGACGAAACGCCTGAGGGTAAATCTATTGTGGAACTGGGACGCGAAAAGGGTGTCCGCATCCGCGACCTGAGTACGTCGGGTTCCCGCATGATTAAATTTACGGCGGAAACGAAATGTTCCGGCGTCGACCTGAAAGACGGAACACGTATCCGCAAGGGAGCTTTCGATGCCATCCGCCGGATGAGCGAGGCTGCCGGAAATAAATATCCGGAAGAAGTAGCCGAACTGGTGGAAAAGATTACCAGCAACGGAGGGACGCCGCTGGTTGTTTCGCAGGATGATTTTATCATCGGTGTGATTGAGTTGCAGGATATTATCAAGCCGGGAATACAGGAACGTTTTGAACGTCTCCGCAAGATGGGTGTCAAGACCGTTATGGTGACAGGCGATAACCCGCTGACTGCAAAATATATCGCTGAAAAGGCTGGCGTAGACGACTACATTGCCGAAGCCAAGCCGGAAGATAAAATGAACTATATCAAGAAGGAGCAGGAAGCCGGCAAACTGGTCGCCATGATGGGTGACGGAACGAACGACGCTCCCGCACTGGCCCAGGCAAACGTCGGTGTTGCCATGAACAGCGGTACGCAGGCAGCCAAGGAGGCCGGAAATATGGTGGACCTCGACAACGACCCGACCAAGCTCATCGAAATCGTTGAAATCGGTAAACAGTTGTTGATGACGCGCGGAACGCTGACCACATTCAGTATCGCAAACGATGTTGCCAAGTATTTTGCCATCGTGCCGGCTTTGTTCATGGTCGCTATCCCACAGTTGGCAGCATTGAATATCATGCACCTGCATAGTCCGCAAAGCGCGATACTCAGTGCAGTTATTTTCAATGCGCTCATCATCCCGATACTGATTCCGTTGGCATTGCGCGGTGTGGCTTACAAGCCGATCGGGGCCTCTGCCCTGCTTCGCCGCAACTTGCTCATCTATGGGGTAGGAGGGATAATCGCTCCGTTCGTCGGCATCAAGCTGATCGATTTGGTGGTAAGCATGTTTATGTAAATAATTATCCTTATAGGATAAAAGATAAAAATGTATAATGACAGCGTCTTCACCCTGTAAGGACATACAAATCAATATAGTGCCAGCGTCTTTGCCCTGTAAGGACATACAAATCAATGTGGCGCCAGCGTTTTCGCCCTGTAAGGGCGTAACAAATCAGCCCCAGGTTTCAACCTGGGGAATCCTTAGGTTCTTCTTTTATTATAGCACCCTGTAAGGGTGCGACAAGATAAATACTGGCTTTTTTATCTTGTATTACCCTTACAGGGTAAAAGAGAAGAAAGGAAATATTACCAACCCCAGGGTTGGAACCCTGGGCTAATATGTATCACCCTTACAGGGTGAGTAAAACAGGCTTTTATTATTGAACTTATATTATTAACGGTTATATTTTAAATAACAAACAAGTATGATATCAACTCTTTTCAAATCATTTAAACTGACAATAGCATTCAGTCTGTTGTTTAGTATCTGCTACATATTCGTCTTATGGATTTTTGCACAGGTAGCAGGCCCGAACAAAGGCAACGCCGAAGTTCTTGAACTCGATGGCAAAATCGTGGGAGCCGCAAACGTAGGCCAGAACTTCACGGAGGACATCTATTTCTGGGGACGCCCCTCTTGTGCAGGCGACGGCTACGACGCTTCCTCTTCCGCCGGAAGCAACAAAGGCCCTTCCAACGAAGAATACCTTTCGGAAGTCAAAGCCCGCATCGACACCTTCCTCGTTCATCATCCTTATCTGACACGTGAGGAAGTGCCCGCCGAAATGGTCACCGCCAGTGCTTCCGGACTAGATCCCGATATCTCCCCGAAAGCCGCCTATGCACAGGTACAACGTGTCGCACAGGCCCGAGGCCTCTCGCCCGAAAGCGTCATGGCTCTGGTGAGCAGCCATACCGAAGGACCATTATTAGGTTTGTTCGGCCCGGAGAAGGTCAATGTCCTGAAATTGAATATCGCTTTGGAAAAGGCAGAGAAAAATAAATAACAATCGTATCGAAATACCAAACGCAGGGTAAAAATCATCAGATAAACGTATTTATGGGCAAATACCTAGGTAAAAACGCATAAAAACAAATATTTATGGGTTAAATCGGCGGCGTAGTCCCCAAATAAATATATCGAATGATGAATACCCTGGTAAGAATGCATAAAACAATGAATATATCCATAAAACGCATAGTAACGGCGTTTCTGTTACTGTTTTTCACCTCTTTTACATGCGTCATGGCTCAAAAAGACGATAGCGGAGCCGCATTTACCGTGCAAGGGGACCTTGTGAGTTCGTATCTTTGGAGAGGGTTCTATCAAACGGGAGCAAGTTTCCAGCCGACCCTCGCTTTTAGCGTCGCCGGCTTCTCCCTGACAGCGTGGGGATCGACCGATTTCGACGGTTATAAATCTTCGGAAGGTGCCGCCAACAAGGAAATCGACCTGACGGCAGCCTATACCTTCGGCAATTCCGGACTTACCCTATCCATCGCCGACCTGTGGTGGGCCGGACAGGGCGCGAACAAATACTTCAACTTCAAAAGCCATGAAACCGCCCATCATTTTGAGGCCGGATTGGCTTATACGCTTCCCGTGGAGAAATTTCCCCTCTCCGTTGCCTGGTATACTATGTTTGCCGGACAAGACAAGGACGAGGACGGCAATCAGAACTATTCTTCCTACGTCGAACTCAATTATCCGTTTCGTGTGAAAACTGTCGACCTGACCGCCACCTGCGGTTTCCTTCCCTATACCTCTTACGGAGTTTATACGGGGGCGAAGACGAACGACGGATTTGCAGTTACCAACGTCGCGCTGAAAGGAAGTACCACTATAAAGTTCAGCGATTCATTCTCTTTGCCTATATTTGCGCAGGCTATTTGGAATCCCCGTATGGAAGATGCACATGTAGTCTTTGGAATCTCGCTAAGACCGTGGTAATCTGAAACAAGCAACTCATGGACAGAGAACAGAGCGTACAACACTTTTTAGATTTGCTGAAAAAATCCCGCCGTGGAAATTTCAAGATATACATCGGCATGATTGCCGGTGTGGGGAAAACGTACCGTATGTTGCAGGAGGCGCACGAATTGCTTCGGAGCGGTATCGACGTGCAGGTCGGTTACGTGGAAACACACGGCAGGGTTGAAACGGAGGCGTTGGTCGAAGGTCTACCTTTGATACCGCGCCGCCGGTCATTTTATAAAGGAAAAGAAGTGGAGGAGATGGATTTGCAGGCTATCCTGAATATCCATCCGGAGGTCGTGATAGTAGACGAACTGGCGCACACCAACATCGAAGGCAGCAAGAATGAAAAGCGCTGGCAGGACGTTACGGACATTTTGGAGGCGGGCATCAGCGTCATCACCGCCGTCAATATCCAGCATCTGGAAGGGTTGAACGAGGACGTGCAGGATATAACCGGCATCGAGATAAAGGAACGCATCCCCGACAGTGTCCTGGAGCAGGCGGACGAGGTGGTGAATATCGACCTGACAGCCGACGAACTGGTGAAACGCCTGACAGCCGGAAAAATATACAAGCCGGAAAAGATTCAGACGGCGCTGAACAACTTCTTCAAGTCTGAAAATATTCTTCAGTTGCGCGAACTTGCCCTGAAAGAGGTTGCGCTACGTGTCGAGAAGAAGGTGGAGAGCGCGGTCCCCGTCAATACAGGTGTCCGGCATGAAAAATTCCTGGCTTGCATCAGCAGTCATGAGAAGACGCCGCGTAAGGTCATCCGCAAGGCTGCCCGGCTGGCTACCCGCTACAACACGAAATTTTTTGTCCTCTACGTGCAGACGCCCCGCGAAAGTATCGACCGCATCCCGTTGGCAAACCAGCGTTACCTGTCGAATCATTTCAAGCTGGCAACTGAATTGGGAGGCGAAATCATACAAGTGCAGTCCAGAAGCATCCCCGACAGTATTATCGAAGTATGCCGCGAAAAGCAGATTTCGACCGTCTGCATCGGGAAGCCTGCCTTTACGCTTGTTTCCGTGTTCCGTGCCTGTTTCCAATACCGGAAATTGCTGAATAGCTTGTCGCAAATGAATATTGACCTGATAATATTGGCATAATATGTTACAGTCTGTTAGTCTAAAGATTAAAACGAAGCTCACCTATGGTATAGGTCTGCTGTTTGCAATGATTGTCCTGCTGGGCGGTCTTTCGGTAAAGAATATCTACCGCATGTCGGCGGATACGCAGAATATCCTGGCGGATAATTACAATACGCTCCTGTATTCGCGCCGTATGCTGGATGCCCTCGAACGTATCAAGACCGACCCGGTGGCGCGTACCGAGTTCGAAAAGAACCTGAACCTGCAAAAGGAGAATATAACGGAAGTGGACGAGAATGTCGCGACCACCCATCTGGTTACGCAATACGAATCCATGAAAAAGGATATGAACGACGCCTCCATCCAACGTGTCCGCATGGCGTTGAACGAGGTGATGAGCCTGAACATGGCTTCCATCTACCGGAAAAGCCAGGTGGCGGAGCATACGGCACATGAAGCCTTGCTGTGGATTTGCATCCTCGGCATCACCTGCATCCTGATAGCCTTTGCCTTCCTGATCCGCCTCCCCCGGTCCATCAACACGCCGATCCGCAAGCTGACAGACGGTATCATGGAGATTGCTAACCATAATTACGAGAAGCGCCTCGACCTTGGGAAATATGAAGAGTTCGCCGCCGTCGCCAACTCCTTCAACCGGATGGCGGAACGGCTGACCGAATATCGTAAAAGTACGCTGGCGGATATTATCCAGGGGAAAAAATACATCGAAGCCATCGTCAACAGCATCACCGAGCCGATCATCGGACTGGACGGGAACCGTAAAATACTTTTCGCCAACGATGTCGCCCTGACAATCCTCAATCTGAAACGTGAAAATGTCATCGGCAAGTCTGCTGCCGAACTGGCGCTGAAAAACGATCTCCTGCGACGCCTCGTGCGCGAACTGGTGCAACCCGACGAAAAGAAGGAACCGCTCAAAATTTATGCTGATAACAAAGAAAGTTATTTCAAGGTGCAATACATTCCCATCCATTTGACGGACGGGCAGAAAGACGTCAGCCAATACGTCGGCGACGTTATCCTCCTGAAAAACATCACCGAGTTCAAGGAACTGGATTCGGCAAAGACGACCTTCATTTCGACCATCTCTCATGAACTGAAAACACCTATTTCAGCCATCATGATGAGCCTCAAACTCCTGGAAGACCAGCGGGTAGGCGATATGAACAACGAACAGAAGGCGCTTGCCGAAAGCATCAAGGAAAGCAGCGACCGCCTGCTCGAAATAACCGGCGAGTTGCTCAAGATGACGCAGGTGGAAACCGGAAAACTGCAACTGAACCCGAAAATCACCAAGCCAATCGAACTGATAGACTATGCCATCAAGGCGAACCGTGTGCAGGCGGAGCGTTTCGGCTGCCATATAGAGGTCGAGTATCCGGAGAAAATCTCCAAACTCTTTGTCGACAGCGAAAAGATAGCCTGGGTCCTGACAAACCTTTTGTCGAACGCCATCCACTACACGCCGGAAAACGGACGCATCATCATCGGTGCCCGGCAGGAAGGCAAAGTCGTGGAGATATTCGTCCGCGATTTCGGCAAGGGCATCGACCCGCGTTACCACCAGAGTATCTTCGACCGTTACTTCCGCGTTCCCGGTACGAAAGTGCAGGGTAGCGGCCTCGGACTGGCTATCAGCAAGGACTTCGTCGAAGCTCATGGCGGAACCATTCGCGTGGAAAGCGAGATAGGAAAGGGCAGTACCTTTATCGTTTCATTTAATGTCTGATAATAAGTAAGAAAACACAGTAAACAATCATGAAAGTATTAAAATTTGGCGGTACATCTGTCGGCTCGGCCCGACGGATGAAGAACGTCGTATCCATTATATCCGGCGGTGAACCTAAAATTGTCGTCTTATCGGCGATGGCCGGAACAACTAATTCGCTGGTCGACATCACTCGTTGTTTCTATCGCAAGGAGGTCGATGAGGCCAATAAAATCATTACCCGTCTTGAACAGGCTTATGCCGGCCATATCGAGGATTTATATACCTCTGTCGCCTATAAGGAAAAGGCGCTGGAACTGGTAACGGAACGTTTCAATGAAATTTGGGCGTTTGCCGGTACACCTTTTACCGTCTTCGATGAAAAGGTGGTGCTGGCGCAGGGTGAATTGATTTCCACGGGCATGATGCATCTTTACCTGCAAGAGCAGGGAATGAAGTCGGCATTGCTTCCGGCCCTCGATTTTATGCGGATAAATGCCGACGGTGAGCCGGATATGTCCTACATCGAAGAGCATCTCGGAAAACTGCTGTCCCGCTTCCCGGACACGGATATCTTTATCACCCAGGGTTTCATCTGCCGGAACGCATACGGCGAGACAGATAACCTGCAACGCGGAGGAAGCGATTACAGTGCTTCCCTGATCGGAGTGGCCGTCCATGCCCGTGAAATACAGATATGGACGGACATCGACGGTATGCATAACAACGACCCGCGCGTAGTAAACCATACCGCTCCTGTCCGCCAGCTTAACTTTGAAGAGGCGGCGAAGCTCGCTTATTTCGGAGCGAAGATACTCCATCCTTTTTGCATCCGCCCGGCAAAGGAAAGCAATATTCCGGTCCGCCTGCTGAACTCCCTGCAACCCGATGCTCCCGGAACATTAATCTCGAATACCGCGGAGAAGGGCAGAATCAAGGCGGTAGCAGCGAAAGACAATATCGTCTTCATCAAAATGAAGTCGTTGAATATCCTGCCGCCTCATAAGTTCCTGAGCACGGTGTTCGATACATTCGCCCGCTACAAAACGGCCGTCGATATGGTGACGACCTCCGACATAGGCATCTCCGTGACGACCGACAATCCCGAACATTTGCAGGAAATAGTAGGCTGCCTGGAGAAATATGCAACAATCAGTGTCGAAAAGGATATGGTAATCGTCTGTGTGGTGGGCGACCTTGAATGGCAGAACGTCGGCTTCGAGGCAAGAATCATAGATGCGTTGAAAGACATTCCCGTGCGGATGATTTCTTACGGGGGAAGCAGCAGCAATGTCTCCCTGGTGATGAAGTCTGCCGATAAAACGCGTGCATTGCAGGCACTGAGCTCCCGTCTGTTCCCGAAACCGGATGAGACGGAAGCGATTGGTGCCTGAAAACAGAAGCGTGTCAAAAAGAGGCTGACCTCTGTTTTGACACGCTTCCCTGTTATTCAGGAAACCTTACGGATAAGGTTTTTCTTTATTTCTTTTCTTTCAGTAAGTCACGTATTTCAGTCAGCAACTGAACATCGGCTGGCGGAGCGGGAGGGGCGGCAGGCGCTTCTTCCGTTTTCTTTTTATTCAGGGCATTCATCCCTTTTACCATCATAAAGATAGCGAACGCGATAATGATAAAGTCGAAAGTCACCTGTATAAAATTCCCGTAATTGATTGTGACGGCAGGCGTAATGACTTTATCGCCTTCCATAACCGCCTGTTTCAGCACGATTTTCAAATCGGTAAAGTTGACACCACCCACCAGTAACCCTACGGCAGGCATGATAATATCTCCAACGACCGAAGATACGATTTTTCCGAAAGCACCACCAATGATGATACCGACAGCCATGTCAACGACGTTGCCGCGCATGGCAAACTGTTTAAATTCTTGTAAAAACTTTCCCATACATATTCGCCTTTTTTATGTTATAACCATAAATGATTGCATTTGGTTGCGAATATACAAAGTTTAGTTAAAATATCAGGCAAGAATTAGCTTTTCTATATCTTCATCCACGGTACTGATGGTTCCGATGCCGAAGTTTTCAACCAGTACCTTCGCCACGTTCGGTGAAAGAAATGCCGGCAACGTCGGTCCCAGGTGAATGTTCTTAACGCCCAGGCTCAGCAACGCCAGCAGGACGATAACCGCCTTCTGTTCATACCACGCAATGTTGTAAACAATTGGCAGCTCATTGATATCTTCCAGTCCGAAAGCCTCCTGCAACTTCATGGCGATAACGGCTAATGAATAACTGTCGTTGCATTGTCCGGCATCCAGCACGCGGGGAATGCCGCCGATGTCGCCGAGCGGCAGTTTATTGTAACGATATTTGGCACAACCGGCTGTCAGGATTACGCAGTCGGAAGGCAGTTCGCTGGCGAACTCCGTATAGTAGTTACGGCTTTTCATTCGTCCGTCGCAGCCGGCCATCACGACGAATTTACGGATTGCACCGCTCTTAACGGCATCGATCACCTTGTCGGCCAACGCCATAACCTGATTATGGGCAAATCCTCCGGTGATCTGTCCGTGCTCGATTTCTTTGGGCGCGTCACATCGTTTGGCATGGGCTATGATTTCCGAGAAGTCTTTTGTCTTGCCGTCTTCCCTTGACGGAATATGTTTCCATCCCGGAAAGCCTGTCGAGTTGGTTGTATACACACGGTCTTTATAAGAAGCTCCTTCCAGTGGCGGAACGATGCAGTTGGTCGTGAACAGGATTGGCCCGTTGAAGCTCTCGAACTCTTCCCGTTGTTTCCACCAGGCATTTCCGTAGTTGCCGACAAAGTGTTTGTATTTCTTGAAAGCCGGGTAATAGTTGGCCGGAAGCATTTCGCTATGCGTATATACATCGACTCCGGTTCCTTCCGTTTGTGCAAGCAGCTCTTCCATATCTTTCAGGTCATGGCCGCTAATCAGAATAGCCGGATTGTTGCGTACACCGATGTTCACCTGTGTAATCTCCGGATTACCGTAACTGCTGGTATTGGCCTTGTCGAGTAACGCCATTGCTTTTACACCGTAACTTCCGGTTTCCAATACAAGTGCCGTCAATTGTTCGGCCGAAAGGTCTTTCCGCAGAGTTTCGGCGAGAGCATGCTGTATGAAAGCATGTAAATCCTTTTCCTCGAATCCCAGATTGTCGGCATGTTCGACATAAGCTGCCATTCCCTTTAAGCCGTAGATGATGAGTTCTTTCAGGGAACGGATATCGGGATTGGCTTCACGCAACACACCGACCGTAAGGGCTTTTCCTTCGAAAGTACTTTCATCGCCTTTCCAGACCAGTTCATCGATGACCGGCAGTTCGATGCCGTGTCCGGCGGCCTCTTCTTTTAGCTGCTCCCTAAATTTCAAGCCGTTGACAATCCGGCCGGTAATACTCTCTATATCGAAGTTCGCATTTGTTATAGTTGAAAAGAGCGCATCGACAACGAAACGGTTGATATGCGCGGGAACTTCTACTCCGGCATTCCGTAACAGAGTAGCCACAACAGAAACACCTTTGGTGACAAATAAAAGCAGGTCCATCCGGTTGGCCGTTTCATCATCCTTCCCGCAGACACCCTTGATGGTACAACCGGTACCTTTCGCAGCTTCCTGACACTGAAAACAAAACATTTTTGCATCCATATTATTCTATAATTTATTGGTTTATATTATTCTGGAAACAAAAGTAGGACAGATTAGTTTCTTATATTGTACCAAATGTTACAAACGCGGATATTTCTTTGATAAACGCGGTCATACTTTCATTTGGACACGGGGGAAACATGTATCGGTTCCTATGTCATTTTATTTATCTGCTGATGTAAGCTGTTGCCGACGTCCTCGACAATATTGCCGACGCTGTCGAAAGCTTTGCCGACGTCGTCGATTATTTTGCCGACAGCGTCGGTAACAACTTGCCTTTGCAGGAAAATAAGGTTTCCTCCGTATCTTTTAGTATATTTGCCTGTATATATAATTGAATAAGCCTGTATATATAAATGAATATGATAGCAATTCTTTCTAAATCCATATTATTCCGGAATATCCCGGAGTCAGACATCTCCGGTTTGTTGGAAACGACGGCTTACCGGGTCGCATCTTACCGCCCAAAGGACATTATCGCTTTGCAGGGAACGCCATGCAATTATCTGATGATTGTGTTGAACGGGCTTTTGCAGGGACAGATGGTGAATGATGCGGGTAAACTCGTTGTTATTGAGGAATTGGAAGCGGCTCAGTTGTTAGCCCCCGCTTTTTTATATGCTCCGAAAAACAATTTGCCGGTAAATATCATCGCCGTGGAGCCATCGGAGATTTTATTTATCCACCGGGATGATTTTACCGTGTGGATGCAGCAGAACAGGCAGCTTCTTCAAAACTTCCTGATGCTGATATCCGGCAGGAGCCATTTCCTGAGTGACAAAATTATGTTCTTGTCTCTGAAGAATATAAAGAATAAGATAGCGGATTATTTGCTTCATAAATTGCCGGACGCGTCGTCTGCGGTGATTCATCTGACCGATACTCAGCAGGAGATAGCCGATTCATTTGGCGTGACCCGTCCTTCGTTGGCGCGTGCATTGGCGGAGATGGAGCAGGAGGGGATTATTTCTATAGACAGGAAAGTGATAACGATTTGTAACATGCAGCTTTTGCGGCAGATGGGGCAATAAAGCATCCTGTCGAAAATATTTTTGCCAGCCAATATCCTTAATAAGGATTAAAAGAAATTAATCCGTCAGCCCGATATACCGACTTCGGTCGGCTTTTAATTATCTTTGTAACTGAATTTTAGAACAGTGCCACAAACCGACCTCTTATAGTTTCAAAACCAATTGTTTTCTATTTAATTTTTTTGAATATCAGTCAAAGTCGAACTTTATTTAATTACATGATGAAAAGGGATTTATTTATTAAGTTAGTATTTATATGGGGATTATTTACCGGATTTACAGATATACATGCAGCCGGAGTAACTGAACCGGATAGGGCCAGTGATATTGTCTATGCGCTCCCGATAGAGAAAGTGATTCCGATTTTTGGCAGTCACTATAGTAAAACAAATAATAGTTTTAATATTTATGACAAGTGGGGGGATGAAAAGACAACACCTTCATTAGCACAGACTGAGGATGGCTTTAATCTTGTTAAATTATCGAATTTCGATTACCATCCATTGACTTTTTATAATTCACCTGCCGACTTATCGACGGCTACATACATAAATATAGATGCTTTTTTTAGCAAGGATGTCAGTACTGTAGGAATAAAATTATATCCGTCAGGTAACACGGATTATGAGTTTACCAGTAATAAAACATATAAAAAGGGAAAATGGCATTCCATCCAAATCCCTTTAAGCGAATTTGCTCGTGTTAAAGGAGACGAGGCGCTCCAAACAACTGCTTCTATGCTATTAAGCGTGCAAGGTGATGACGTTGGAGTTACTGCTTATCTTGACAATATCTATTTTTCTACAGAAGCAAATGAACCGATGGAAATACCGGCTGCTTTAATACCGGAACGCTCCGCCGCCAATGTCGTTAATTTCTATAGCACTAAATATGGAACAGGCACTGAAGTAGTCTTTTTAGAGTGGGGAGGAAAATATAATGTTTCAAAAAAAGAAGATAATGAAGGTAATGAATTGCTTAAATTATACGGGTTTAATACGGGTGCAATCCAGTATAATCTCAATAATCAAATACTGGAAATTGGAGATAACAACAAATTTCATTTAGATGTGTATGCGGGAAATGCCATTCCGGCTTTTAAAGTAACATTGATGCTTTATGATAATAGGATAGGCAATGCGGAAAATATCGAATTTGAAACACCGGAATATAATCTGGCTGCCAATGAATGGCATACTATTGATATTGATATCGATGATTTCCTGGAAGATACAGAGCGTAAAATAAGTACAATTCAAATCCATACCGGAAGCAGTAATAATACGATCTATTTGGATCATATCTATTTTTATAATGATGAAGATATCATTCCCGTAGAAGGTGCCCCGGAACACATGGCTTATCTTCCTCCCGTGCAATTAAATCCGGCGAATGTAATTTCTGTATTCAGCGATGCTTATGAAAACGGACTTTCGGATGGCTATCCCGAAATTGCTGATTGGGAGCAAAGCACTATAGATGCAATTGTTCGGCAGGGTAATAACTCCATTTACCAGTTAACGAAAACAAATCAATTCCCTCTTAAACTAGGAAACGTCAATCTTTCGGGAATGGATTCTTTGCATATCGATGTCTATTCGCCGGATGCAATATCTTTGAGCATTACGCTTGATGGCGGGACTAAACATTCTATTCCTCTAACGCTTGTTTCGAACGAATGGAACCGTATAAATATTGCATTATCAGAGTTTACAGATGTGCCTTTGGAAGAAGTTCATTATCTATCTCTTGAAGATGGAAATGAAAAGACTTTCTTTATTGATAATATTTATTTCTTCAAGAAAAAGGAACTATTCACTCCTTCTCCGATTGAGAATCTGAATAAGAAGTTGGGAAAAGGGATCAATTTAGGGAATATCTATGACCAATCGAATCTGGTATGGAATGATGCTTACGTTGCGATGGTAAAAGAACAAGGATTTACACATGTTCGTCTGCCCATCCGTTGGGATAATGACGGCAGAAGTATGAATGAAAAGCCTTATAATATTGATGAAGCGTTTATGCTTAAAATTAAAGCTGCCATTGATAAGATTCTTGCTGCCGATTTAAAGCTCGTCATCAACATGCATCATTATAACCCTTTAATGGAGTTATCGGGAAATGAACAGGCGAAAGAAATGGAGCGTTTCCTTGTTTTGTGGGCTCAAATTGCTGAGTATTTCCAGAATTATCCGGAGGATTTAGTCTTCGAAATACTCAATGAACCCAGAGATAATATGACGGTTGCGCTATGGAACGAATTGCTGGAAAAAGCTATAAATACCATACGAATAACGAATCCGAATCGGGCCATAATGGTTGGTACGACAGATTGGGGAACGGTCAATGGATTGGATGGATTAATACTTCCACAGGATAATCATCTTATTTTGACAGTCCATTATTATAATCCAATGCCGTTTACTCATCAGGGGGCTGAATGGTCCGGTAATCCTCCGGTAGGATATAAGTGGTATGATTCACAGAGTGATAGGGAGGCCGTAATAAATGATTTTAACCTTATCAGAGATTTTTCTGCGAAAAACAATAATATCCCTGTCCACATCGGTGAGTTCGGTACGTATGACAAAGCGGATCTGGATTCGCGCCTGCTCTGGACTACCTTTGTCACACGTACGATTGAGCGGTATGGTTACAGTTATGCCTATTGGGATTTTGGAACTGACTTTGGAATTTATGACGTTGCCACCGGACAATTCCGTCAGCATTTATTGGATGCTTTATTTACAAATAAAATTCCGAAAAAACCAATGGATTTGCATATTGTTGGGAGCGAAACCGTCTATGACAGCAATATAGATAAAGGTAGCAACTGGAACACCGGTTGGATTAACCAAACAAGTCATTGGATTAACTCTTGGGATGATGGTGAGCTGAAAGTTTCTATCATTAATGGTGGTGAAAATTCTTGGGACGTTCAACCGATTTTACTCACCAGCCTTGAAATGGGAGCGGTATATACAGTCACATTTACTGTCAGCGGAGATACTGAAGGTTTCACTTTTTCAAATTATATCGGGAAAAATGGTACCGCTTATATTCCCTATGGACCAAACTTATCTTTCTCTGCCAAACAGCAGGAGGAGACATATTCTTATACTTTTACTATGTTGAGGGATACGGATGATGCTGCACGTTTTACTTTAGATATGGGAGGAAAGGGAACAGGAACTTTTACATTCAAAAACATCTCTATAAAAAAAGGAACTTTGGCTATAAATGCTGCCGCTGTTCCTGAAATGGAAGAATCTGATGTATCTACAGTTTTTAGCTCTTTCTATAATAACGACTTACAGACTGTCGCATTTCCGGAAATGGACTTAACCATAAAAGGAGAAGAGGAAGATGTGAAAGGGAATAAAGTTATAAAACTGGAGAATTTCGATAAGCAGAATATCACTTTGGGAACATCTGTCCAGCTGAACGATAAAGGTCGTCTTTGTCTGAATGTATTTCCCAGAAGTGGAATGAGTCTGAAAATAACGGTTGGTAATGATACTGTAGAACAAGAATATAGTTATGATTTAAAACCTCATACATGGAATGCCCTTGATATGGATTTGGCCGGACTTCTTATTAAAACAGAAGGGAAGATTAACCGGATTAATTTATCCTGTGCACCCGGAGGTCGGACACTGTATCTTGATCATATTTATTTTTATGAAGAAAGTGAGGGAGAAGAACCATCTGAACCGGAAGAACCAGTCGGACCTACTGTAGCTGCTCCTACTCCTTTACAGGCAGAAAGCAGAGTTGTTTCTGTTTTCAGTGATGTTTATGCAAACATTCCTTATTCTTTTGATAGCCAGGAGGGGCAAACGACTAAAGTGGATGTTGTTAAAGTAGCAGGCAATAATACATGGAAATTGACTAACACCAATTCATTGTTTATCAACTTGGATAATTTAAAGGCCGATCACCTTGAACAATTACATCTGGATGTATGGACGCCTGATGCAGAAATATTTAGTATCTATTTGTCAGACGGAGTATTGGAAACTCCGGCTATAAAGATGGCAAGTATCGAGCAGAGATGGAACGCTTTGGATATACTTCTGTCTGATTATCAGAAATATATTAATATGGCAAATCTTTATTCTATCCGGCTGGAATCAAATAAACCTGGTGCTTATTATATTGACAATTTATATTTTTATTCAAGCCCGGCAACTGATAATAGTGCTATCCAACAGGTGAATGATATAACTTGTAGAATAATAAATAACCAATTGTTTGTTGAGTCACAAACTCCGCTTCGTTCCGTAATTATTTCTGATGTTTCCGGACGTATAAACAGTAACATAAAGGTGAATGGGGCTACTGCTGTGACTATTGATTTAAACTCAATGAGTAATGGGGTTTATTTCCTGCGGGCAGTTTGTTCCGATGGGAAAATAAAAACAACTAAGTTTCTGAAAAGATAAAACTGGATAAAAATAAACCCACAATTTTCTAAAAAAAGAGTGGGTTTATTTTTTTAAGTAATCTATACCGGACCAGGTATTACTTATTCAGGAAAGAACTTTTCATTCTGGCAATATCTGTCAGATAATCCTGCAAATCCTGTTCATGTTCTTCTTCCATAGCCAGGATATGTTTGGCTATTTCGCAGGTAGTAAAGTCTTTGCCATCTGTAAATTCGGCAATTTGCTGGTATCTGACAATGGCGCAACGTTCTGAAGCGACATTCTGGTTTAGCAGGCTGACAACATCGAAGTCATTTGGTACGTCATATTTGCATCTGGCCAGTTCGAACCATTGTTTCGGATCGAGAACGGGAACACCTTCCAGTTCGATGATACGGTCGGCCAATAGTTTGGCATGACCTAACTCTTCGTTGGCATGTTCTTCAAATTCAGCCTGTACGTTTGCACGCATAGCACCTTCTGCAACCAAAGCGCCTACCCAATATTGATAGTATGCTAACCATTCTTCTGATAATGCAGCGTTAAGCTGTGATAACAAACTTTCTACGTCTAGTTTTTTCTGTAGAATCTTAACACTTTCTTTTGCCATAATTGTAAAATTTAGTTTAGTATAATGCTCGTTCGTACTGTTCAAACAATACTGTCGTGTGTTTGTTCATACTAAACTAAATTGGAACGGTAATTTATTATTTTTTCTATTATGTTAGATATAGGCTTTCCGGTAGAGAGCAAGAAGGTCTTCGACGGTAACATCTCTCGGATTGCCGGGAGTACATACATCTGCATAAGCTGATTGGGCCAGTTGTTCCAGGTCTTCTTCCTTTACTCCGATCTCGCTTAGTTTCTGTGGAATGCCGATTTTCAGGGATAGTTGTTTGACGGATTCTACTGCAGCGACGGCTGCCGCTTCATCGTTCATTCCTTGTATGTCGCATCCCATTGCTTGTGCTATTTTCTTATATTTCTGAATGGAAGAAGGCATATTATATTCCATCACATAAGGAAGTAACAAAGCATTGGCAACTCCATGAGGTATGTTATAGAAAGCTCCCAGGGGATGAGCCATTCCGTGTACGGCTCCTAATCCGACGTTACTGAACCCCATACCTGCAATATATTGAGCTACTGCCATACCATTACGCGCTTCAAGATCATGGCCGTTGGCAACGGCCGCAGGAAGATGGCGGGCAATCATTTCAATGGCTTTCAGTTCAAACATATCTGACATTTCCCAGGAACCTTTGGTTATATAACCTTCGATTGCATGGGTGAGCGCATCCATGCCGGTCGCTGCGGTGAGCGATTTGGGCATGGAACTCATCAGCTCAGCATCGACGATTGCCAGGACTGGAATATCATTCGGGTCTACACAGACCATTTTCTTGACATTCTCTTCGTCGGTAATCACATAGTTGATAGTTACTTCTGCTGCTGTTCCTGCCGTAGTTGGCAAAGCTATAATAGGAACGGATTTGTTTTTGGTATTGGCTACACCTTCCAGTGAAACGACATTTGAGAATTCTGGGTTATTAGTAATAATTCCTATTGCTTTTGCCGTATCTGTCGGGGAACCGCCTCCTATGGCTATGATGAAATCGGCAGCAGATGCTGCATATGCTTTTACGCCGGCTTTTACATTTGTAACAGTTGGGTTTTGTTTTACTTCTGCAAAAGTGGTGTAGGGGATAGCCGCCTGTTCCAATATGTCGGTAACCTGTTTTACTACTCCAAATTTTACAAGATCATTATCTGTTACGATAAATGCTTTTTTAAGGTTTCTCCTTTTTACTTCTTCAGGGATAACACTCCTTGATCCCGAACCAAAGTAAGATGTTTCATTCAATACGATTCTGTTCGTGTTCATGATCGTTTTTCTTTTGTTATGTATTGTAATAGGGCGTCAAAAGTAAAGCATTACCAGTTTCTGAAACTTATAAATATGATATTTATGGTTTCAAAACTGATAATGCTTTTATGTTAGGATTATTGTCGTTTAATCGTCCAGTTTGCCGAACTTGCCGGCTCCCAAATCAATGTAAGCTTGTTTTAATTCTGCCACGTTATTCATAACGAACGGACCATATGCTGCAATAGGTTCTTTGATCGGTTCACCACTCATTATAAGTACAGTAGCTTTGTTTACAGCGTGGATGGTGAACGTTTCTCCTTTAGTTTCAAATAAAGCAAAATAATCGGTTGGAACCAATTCATTATTATTGATCTTTACGGAACCTTCAACGACTAAAATAGCAGTATTGTAATCTGCCGGAAATGAAAATTCAGCATTTCCACCTTTGTTTAGTTTAGCATTGAACAGATGCATCGGGGTAAAAGTAGATGCTATTCCGTTTGTATTCTGATATTTGCCTGCAATAACTTCTACCAGACCTGTGTTATCGGATAATTCGACTTTTGGTATCTGACTGTTTTCGATAGATTGATATTTAGGATCGGCTTTCTTATCCCTGGCGGGAAGATTGATCCATAATTGTACAATGTGGAATTCGCCTCCTTTCCGGCTGAAACTTTCTTCGTGATATTCCTTATGAAGTACTCCGGATGCGGCTGTCATCCATTGGATATCGCCCGGGCCGATCACGCCGCTGTTGCCTCTGCTGTCGTGATGGGCTACTTTTCCTTTATATACGATTGTGACGGTCTCAAACCCACGATGAGGGTGTACTCCGACTCCTCTCGGTTCTTTACGTGGAGAGAATTCCATTTTTGCATTATAATCTAACAGAATGAAAGGATTCATACGTTCCCTGCTTAGTTGTTCCAAATGCGGTATGAAATTATGAACTCTGAATCCGTCTCCAACCATATGCGGGGCAGGCGGAGCTATGATACTTTCTACTTTTTTTATTGTCATAAAATAATCTCTTTATTTTTTAGTAAAACAAAAAAGAAAACGGCTTTGTTGTTATAATTCGTTATTCCCATATTATAATGTATAGGGAAGGTTCTTGAAAAGATCTTAAGTTAGGCAATAACGCCTGAATTTTAAGGATAGTTGCAGAGTGAGACTTTGTTTGATTTTTTTATGCCTGTAACGATCAGTCGTTCAGAATTATAGTCTGTCAGTAACGATTTAGTTGAAAAAATAATCCCATAAAAGTTTGGAGCGTATGTTGTAAAGCACTACTTTTGCATCCGCATTCGAGAGAGAACGGCACTGCAAAACATGATGAAAAAAACTTTTAGAAAAACTTCCTAAAACATTTGGAAGTATGAAATAAAAGTTCTTATCTTTGCATCCACGTTCGCTAAAATAAAGCGAGTGTAACAATAAGAGTTCTTTGAAAGATTTACATATCAACAAGTAGTACAAGTATTAAAAATTAATACCGTCAATAACTTGAAAATAAATACGAATTCTGAGCATAAGATATAACAATTTAAACAACGAAGAGTTT